>NZ_JBFTMT010000005.1:0-214229 GCF_056397105.1 Microbacterium sp. 05N427 | reverse complement strand
CGCGTGGAGCCCCGCTCAGGCGGGCGCGGCGCCGCTCGCGGCGCTGACCGCCTGGCAGGCGCTCGACGCCGCCGCGATCGGCACGGGCGGCGCCCGTGTGCTCGTACTCGGAGGGGCGGGCGGCGTGGGCCATTTCGCCGTGCAGCTCGCCAAGGCGCGCGGCGCGCACGTGACCGCGACCGCGAGCCCGCAGAAGCACGCGAAGGTCGCGGCCTGGGGCGCCGACGAGGTGATCGACTACCGTGACCAGGACGCGCTCGCCGGGGTCGCTCCCGTGGACGCCGTCATCGTCACGGTCTCCGACGCGCTCCCGCCGCTCGGCTCGATCGCCGAGGGGACCGCCGTGATCACGATCACCGGGCTCACCGCGGATCAGGAAGCCGAGCTCCGGGCGTGGGGCGCCGACCCCGTGCAGCGGATCCTGGTGGCGGCGGACGGTGCGCACCTGGCGGAGATCGCGGCGCTCGCCGACGCGGGAGGGCTCACGGTGCAGCTGGACTCCGAGTACGACCTGACGGATCTCGCGGCCGCCCAGGAGCGCGTCGAGACCGGCCGCGTGACCGGCAAGGTCGTCGTCCTCGTCGATCCCCGGGGGTGAGCGAGCCGGGCGGACCCGGCCGGCCGGCGCGCGCGACCGGATCCGCCAGGGCCTATGCCACGTGACGGGAGCAGTCAGACGTCGACGCTCAGGCTGAGCTTGCGCAGCAGCACGGCGAGGCGCTCGCGATCGCTGCGGGAGAGTGCCGAGAGCAGCGTCGCCTCGGCGTCGACGAGCCGCGTGATCGCGGCGTCCACGCGCACCCTGCCGTCGTCGGTCAGGGTCACCTGCACGCTGCGGCCGTCGCCGGGATCCGCCTCCCGCCGCACCAGGCGGCGTCCCACGAGCCGGTCGATCCGGTTCGTCATGGTCCCGCTAGAGACGAAGGTCTGCTGCAGCAGCTGCTTCGGGCTGAGCTGGAACGGGGCTCCTGCTCGGCGCAAGGCGGACAGCACGTCCCACTCCCACGGCTCGAGGTCGCTGCGGCGGAACACGTCGCGGCGGGCCCTGTCCAGCAGCCGGGAGAGCCGGTCCACGCGGGACAGCACTTCGAGGGGTGAGAAATCGAGGTCCGGCCGCTGCGTGTTCCACGCTGCGACGATCCGGTCGACCTCGTCGCCGGCGTGATCCGCTCCGATGCTCATCCGTTCATTATCCTGGGCGCGCCGGAGCGCGCCGGCCCGTGCGACGGGACGG
Source organism: Microbacterium sp. 05N427 (assembly GCF_056397105.1). Lineage (NCBI taxonomy): Bacteria > Bacillati > Actinomycetota > Actinomycetes > Micrococcales > Microbacteriaceae > Microbacterium > Microbacterium sp. 05N427. Next base: position 212,995 of record NZ_JBFTMT010000005.1, on the reverse strand, counting down.
CTCAGGTGGTCAGCCGCATCGTGAGGAACAGGCTGTGCGGATCCTCGACGTACGATCCGAACGGCTCGCACTCGTCGAAGYCGGCCTTCGCATACAGCCGATGCGCGGGCCAGAAGAAGTCCGAGGCCCCCGTCTCCAGCGAGATCCGCTCGACGTCGCGGCTGCGGGCATCGTCCAGGAGCGCGGCGAGCATCGCGGACGCCACGCCCCGGCCGCGCATCGCCGGCGCCGTCCGCATCGACTTCAGCTCCTCGTGCCCCGGTTCCAGGGCGGCCAGCGCGCCGGTCCCCGCGAGGTCGCCGTCCGCCGTCGCCGCGAACAGTCGCACGCTCGGCGCGAGCAGCCTCGTCATGTCCAGCGCGTGCCTGCTCTCCGCCGGCGCCGTCGGCTGCATATCCAGGAGGTGCGCGCCCAGGAACGCCTCCAGCTCGGGGGGCGATGCGGAGACGCGGTCGATCAGGATCGTCATGCTGCCACCGTGCCCCGCTCGTGTTGCGGGGACGTTGCAACGCTGTTCCGGCCCGATCACACAGGCCGCGCATGGCAGACTTGAGGCGTGACCGCTGCACACGGCGGGCGCGGTCCGCCGTGGTGTAACGGCAGCACCCCAGCCTTTGGAGCTGTGGGGTCCAGGTTCGAATCCTGGCGGCGGAGCATGACGCAGAACGCACTCGCCATCGTCGTCCTGGCCGCAGGTCAGGGGACGCGCATGAAGTCCCGCCTCCCCAAGGTGCTGCACCCGATCGCCGGCCGCACCCTCGTCGGCCACGTGCTGGCGACAGCCGCGCAGCTGGGCGCCGACACGGTCGAGGTCGTGGTGCGCCACGAGCGCGACCAGGTGGTCGCCGCTCTCGCCGCCGAGCACCCTGAGGCTGTCATCGTCGATCAGGACGACGTCCCGGGCACCGGCCGCGCAGTGCAGGTGGCGCTGGATGCGCTGCCCGAGGGCTTCGACGGCGACGTGCTGGTGCTCTCCGGCGACGTGCCGCTGCTCGAGGCGGAGACGCTGCAGGACCTCGTCGACGGGCACCGCGCCGCTGCGGCCGCCGCGACCGTGCTGAGCGCGATCGTCGACGACCCGAACGGATACGGCCGCATCATCCGCGACGCGTCAGGGGATGTGGCCCGCATCGTCGAGCAGAAGGACGCGGACGAGGCCGAGAAGGCCACGCGCGAGATCAACGCGGGCGTTTACGTCTTCCGTGCGGACCTGCTGCGCGCGGAACTCGCGAAGGTCACCACGGACAACGCGCAGGGCGAGATGTACCTGACCACGGTGATCGGCCTGCTGCGCGCCGCCGATGAGAAGGTCGCCGTCTCCATCGCCGCTGACACCGCCGCGACGTTCGGCATCAACGACCGGATCCAGCTCGCCGAGGCCGCACGCACCCTGAACGACCGTATCGTGCGTCGCTGGCAGCGCGAGGGCGTCACGATCCAGGATCCTGCGACCACCTGGATCGACGACGACGTGACGCTCGCGCCCGACGTCACGATCCTGCCGAACACGCACGTCCTGCGGGCGAGCACCGTCGCGAGCGGTGCGATCGTCGGCCCCGACACGACACTCGTCAGCACCGAGGTCGGCGAGGACGCGACGGTCCGCCGCTCCGAGGCCACGCTCGCCGTGATCGGCGCCCGCGCGACCGTCGGCCCGTTCTCGTACCTGCGCGCGGGCACCACGCTCGGCGCGGACGGCAAGATCGGCGCGTACGTCGAGACCAAGAACGCGCAGATCGGCGACGACTCCAAGGTCCCCCATCTCTCCTACGTCGGCGACGCGACCGTCGGTCGCGGCGTGAACCTCGGCGCGGGCACCATCACGGCGAACTACGACGACGTGAACAAGCACCACACCGAGATCGGGGACGAGGTGCACACCGGCTCGCACACGGTGCTCGTCGCGCCCGTTAGGCTGGGTCCCGGCGCGAAGACCGGCGCCGGAGCCRTCGTCCGCAAGGACGTCCCCGCCGGTGCTCTCGCGATGAGTGTCGCACCCCAGCGGAACATCGCAGGGTGGGTCGAGAAGAACAGAGCAGGCACGGCCGCGGCGGACGCTGCGGTGCGTGCAGATTCAGCGGAATAGGCGGGTCCGATGGGGCGCAAGAAGAACACGACGGTCGAGCTGGATCGCGACAATGACATCGCGCCCGGCATCGTCGCCAAGACCAAGAAGCGACTCGYCGTCGCGAGCGGCCGGTCGCACCCCGCGCTGACGGCCGCGGTCGCGGAGGCGCTCGGCACCGAGCTGGCCCCGGTCGAGCACCGCACGTTCGCGTCGGGCGAGCTCTACGCGCGCTTCGAGGTCTCGATCCGTGGTTGCGATCTGTTCATCGTGCAGTCCTTCGGCACCGGGGTGAACGAGTGGCTGATGGAGCTGCTCATCATGCTCGACGCGGCCAAGCGGGCCTCGGCCAAGCGGATCACCGTCGTCGCCCCCTACTATCCCTACTCCCGGCAGGACAAGAAGGGCCGCGGCCGCGAGCCGATCAGCGCTCGTCTCGTCGCCGACCTGCTGAAGACCGCCGGCGCCGATCGCGTGATGAGCGTCGACCTGCACGCCGCGCAGATCCAGGGCTTCTTCGACGGCCCCGTCGACCACCTGTTCGCGAAGCCCGTGCTGCTGGAGCACTTCGTGCGGACCCTGAGCGCCGAGGACCGCGAGACGCTCACGATCGTGTCGCCGGACATGGGCCGGGTGCGCGTCGCCGACACCTGGTCGGACAGCCTGGATGCGCCGCTCGCGATCATCCACAAGCGCCGCGACCCGAAGGTCGCCAACCAGGTCTCCGTGCACGAGATCGTCGGCGCGGTGGACGGTCGCACCTGCTTGCTGGTCGACGACATGATCGACACCGGCGGGACGATCGTGAAGGCCGCGCAGGCGCTCAAGGCCAACGGCGCCCGCAAGGTGATCGTTGCGGCGACTCACGCGATCTTCTCGGATCCGGCGAGCGAGCGGCTCCAGGACTCCTCGATCGACGAGGTGGTCGTCACCGACACGATCCCGCTCTCGGAGTCGCGCCGCTTCCCCGGCCTGCTGATCCTGCCGATCGCTCCGCTGCTGGCCACCGCGATCAAGCAGGTGTTCGAGGACGGATCCGTCACGAGCATGTTCGACGGCGCGGCCTGACCAGCGCTTCCCCTGATACGCGCCGAGAGGCCGACCGGCTCCCGCCGGTCGGCCTCTCGCGTCTCCGCGACCGCGCCGTCCTGCAGGTTGACCCCGTGTTCACGACGCACCGCGTCATCTCAAAGGTGACGCACAGGAGGGTTGCGGAAGCTGGAACCATGAAGCTCTCGCCCTCGGTCCGTCAAGGATCCGCTCTCGTCGGCATCGCCGGAACACTACTGCTCGCGGGATGCGCGGCCGAGTCGTCGTCCGCCGAGACCACGACCGGAACGCCTGCGCCGCAGACGAGCGCGGACGCGTCGCCGTCGTCTACGGGCGCCGGCTCTTCGAGCGGGGCCGGTTCGACCTACAAGGACGGCACCTACTCCGCCGACGGCTCATACCAGACGCCGGAGACCGTCGAGAAGATCTCCGTCTCGATCACCCTCTCCGACGACACCGTCACGAAGGTCGACGTGACCGGCGACCCGCAGGCATCGGAGACGAAGCACTACCAGGCGCAGTTCATCGGCGGGATCTCCGCCCAGGTGGTCGGCAAGAAGCTCGACGAGATCTCCGTCAGTCGCGTCTCGGGATCCTCGCTGACCAGCAAGGGCTTCAACCAGGCGCTGGCCACCATCCGCACCGAAGCCGCGGGCTAGGGTGGGTCCCCGCCCGCGACGCGTCGTGTCCGTGCACCCTCTCCGCTCTCCGCGGCGACCGCGGGCCGGAGGCGCGCGCTGATGGAGGTGTGGCGATTCGAGGCGATCGGCACCGTGTGGGAGATCGGCACGGCCGGCCCGCTTCCTGAGGGCGAACGCGACGCGGTACACGATGTGATCGACGACTTCGACCACACCTGGTCCCGGTTCCGCGCCGACTCGCTCGTCACGGCTCTCGCAGAGGAGCCGCAGGAGGTGCCGACGCCACCGGATGCGGTGGCCATGCTCGAGCTGTACCGGGAGCTCTCGCTCGCCACCGGCGGCGCGGTGCAGCCGCTCATCGGCGACAGTCTGTCCGCGCTCGGCTACGACGCGCAGTACTCGTTCCGCGATCGGGGTGCGAGTCCGGCGCCGGCCGACTGGACCGACCAGCTCGCCTGGGACGACGGAGCCCTCGCGCTCCACACGCCGGCCCTCATCGATGTGGGCGCGATCGGCAAGGGCCGCCTCGTCGATGTCGTGCATGACCTGCTCGGATCCCTGGGGCATGTCGAGCGCCTGGTCGACGCCGGCGGCGACCTGCGCCTGAGCGGGGCGCCGATCCGGGTGGGGCTGGAGCACCCGTTCGACGCGACGCGCGCGATCGGCGTCGCCACGGTGGCGGATGCCGCGCTCTGCGGATCGGCCGTGAACCGGCGTGCATGGCCGGGGGAGCGCGGCGGGCTGCACCACGTGCTGGACGCGCGGACGGGGGAGCCGGTGCGCACGATCGCGGCCACCTGGGCGATCGGCACGGAGGCGATGGTCGCGGATGCGGCCGCCACGGCGATGTTCTTCGACGGCGGTGCCGCGTTCGCGGCCCGGTTCGGTGTGGAATGGGTGCGGATGACCACGGATGGCGCGGTCGAGTGGTCGACAGGGACCCGGATGGAGGTGTTCGCATGATCGCGACGCTGATCGGCGCTCGGCAGCGCGTGGTCGCGCAGCTCGGGCGCCTGTCGATGTACCGGCTCACGTTGTACGCCCTGCTCGCGCTCGCCGCGATCGCGGCGATCCTCTCGGCCGTCGGTGCGATCTCGTCCACGCCGCTGGACATCCTCGCCACGGTGGCGGTGCTGATGCTCGCGACGCTCTGCACGGATGCGGTCGCCCAGGCGCTGCTGCACGTCCCGCGGCGCATCGAGTCCTCGCTGATCACGGCCCTCATCCTGCTGTTCGTGGTGCAGCCGGGCGCGAATCCCGACCAGATCGGCGGCATCGCGCTCGCGGGCGTGGTCGCGGCAGCCTCCAAGTACGCACTCGTGTGGCGCGGGCGGCACCTGCTCAATCCCGCCGCCGTCGGCGCGACCGTGCTCACGATCACCGGCCTCGGGTTCTCCGCCTGGTGGGTCGGCACTCCGGCGATGGCGATCCCCGTGATCGTGCTGGGCCTGTTCGTGCTCTGGCGCACCGAGCGGATCCGCGTCGTCCTGCTGTTCGTCATCGTGTACGCCGTCGTGTCGATCGTGCGGTTCTCGGTGCAGTCGGCCGCGGCAGGGCTCGCGGTGGAGCCGGGGGCGCTGCTCACCTCGGTGCTGCTGCAGTCGCCGGTGCTGTTCCTCGGCGCCTTCATGCTGTCGGAGCCGCTGACCATGCCGTCCCGACGGTGGCAGCAGCTGCTCGTCGCGGCGGTCGTGGGAGCGCTCGCCGGCTGGCCGATCAGCCTCGGGATCATCACGCTCGGACAGGAGCGGGCGCTGCTGGTCGGAAACCTCCTCGCGGCCGTGCTCGTCGCCCGTGCGGGCATCAGGCTCTCGCTCGTACGCCGCCGTCCCGTCACCCCGACCGTGCACGAGCTCACCTTCCGGGTGCGGCGCCCGTTCCGGTTCGTGCCGGGGCAATACCTGGAGCTGCAGGTGCCGCACCGCCGTCCCGACAGCCGGGGCACCCGCCGCGAGTCCAGCATCGTGTCCACGCCCGCGGAGCTGCCGTTCGTGCGCGTCGCCTATCGCGAGTTCGAGCGCGGGTCGAGCTACAAGCGTGCGCTCGGCGCGGTGCAGCCCGACGACGTGCTCACCGCGACGGGGGTCTGGGGCGACTTCGTGCTTCCCGCCCGGGAGGCGCCCGTGCTGCTGATCGCCGCCGGGATCGGGGTGACGCCGTTCGTGGCGCAGCTCGGTGCGCACGAAGCGGCGGACGCCGTGCTCGTGCTCGTGGCCTCCTCGGCCGAGGAGTGCGCGTACCTGCGCGAGCTCGGCGGGTCCGGTGCACGGATCGTGGTCGTCACCCCCGACCGCCCCGCGGAGCTGCCCACGGGCGCGGAATGGGCGGGCGGCGCACGGCTGGACGCCGCGATGCTGCACGCGCTGGTGCCGGACCTGGATCGGCGGCGCGTCTACATCTCCGGTCCGCCGCGGCTCATCGCGGAACTCGCCCCCGCACTGCGCGGTGCGCGGCGCGTGACGACGGACGCCTTCGCGGGCTACTGAACAGGTCGTCCCCGGGTATCGGCGACGAGGTCTGCTCAGCGCCCGCCGAGACTGCGGCCGAGCTGGTGACTGCCCGCGTCTTCGCGGTTCTCGGTCCGGCGCTGCGCGTTCTCGTCCCGGGGCCGCGGTGCCGGACGCTCGGCGTGATCCGGACGGCGGGCATCGGCGCCGGCGCGACGCGTGGAAGCGGCGCCGGCAGGTCCCGTGGACGCGGTGCCGGCGGGGCGCGTCGGGGCGGTGCCGGCCACCGTCTGCGGGACCTTCGGCAGGCGGACCGTGAACAGCGTCGCTCCCGGCTCGCTCTGCACGGAGATCGTGCCGCCGTGGCCGTCGACGATCGCCTTGGTGATCGACAGGCCGAGGCCCGACCCGCCGGTCGCCCTGTTGCGGGAGCGATCGCCCCGCGCGAACCGGCTGAACAGCTCATCGCGCACCGCGGGGTCGATCCCTGGTCCGTCATCGCGAACCCGGAGCACGACCTCGGATCCCTCCTCGGCCACCTCGATCGCGATGTGCGTGCCGGCCGGCGTGTGCGTGCGGGCGTTGGCGAGCAGGTTCGTGACGACCTGCTGCAGCCGTCCGGTGTCGCCGACGAGCTCGACCGGCTCCTCCGGCACGTCGATCGCCCACTCGTGATCCGGTGCGGTCGGGCGGGCGTCCTCGATGCCCTCGATCGCCAGCCGGGACAGGTCGACGGTGGAGAGCGTGAGCTCCCTGCCCTCCTCCAGGCGCGCGAGCAGCAGCAGGTCCTCGACCAGGCTGGTCATCCGCAGCGACTGCGCCTGGATCCGCTCCAGGGCGGTGTGTGCGGAGGCGGTGGCCGGATCCTCCGGCGCATCGGAGCGCGACAGCGCACGCAGCGACAGCTCCGAATAGCCGCGGATCGAGGACAGCGGCGTGCGCAGCTCGTGGCTCGCATCGGCGACGAACTGCCGCATCCGGTCCTCGTTGCGCTGACGCACCGCGAGCGAGGCGTCGACGTGATCGAGCAGGGTGTTCAGCGCGGATCCGACGAGTCCGGTCTCGGTGCGCGGATCCGCCTCGGCGGCGGGCACGCGCTCCGTGATCGACACGTCGCCGCGGTCCAGCGGCTGGTTGGCGACCCTGTTCGCCGTCGCGGCGACCTCGCGGAGCGGGCGCAGGGCGACCCTGATCGTGATGGCCGTGGACAGCGCGAGCAGGATCAGCCCGCCGATCGTGGTGAGCGCGATCATGGAGAACAGCGTGGTGATCTGCGCCTCGGTGGACGCGCGGGGGAGCCCGGTGATCAGCTGGAACTGCGGGGAGTCCGCGCGCTGGATGCTCTGGTGCACGAGCTGGTACGGGCCGAGACCTGCGAGCTCCACCTCCGCCTTCTTGTCGCTCAGCGCGGCCACCACCTGCTGCATCTGCAGCGGGGAGAGCGGCTGGGCGACGCCTCCGCTGACGAAGGTGCCCGTCGCGGTGCCCGACGGCTCGACCACCATCACCAGGACGCCGTTCTGCACGCCGGTCTGCCCGACGACGAGGTCGGTCGCGGCGGGGACGTGCCCGAACATCGCGTGCTGGTTGGCCATGGGCACGATGCCTTTCGCGGCGGCAGTCAGCTCGTCCTGCAGGCGCCCGTTGAGCACGTTGCCGAGCACGACGCTCGTCGCGATCGCGATCACCACCAGGATGAGCGACACGAATCCGGTCACCGCCGCCATCAGCCGTGTCTGCAGGGACAGCGGGCCCCTGGGGCGGGTGCGGAACGGATTCATCGAGGGCATGCCTTCTTCGTGCTCGGTGCGGCAGCCTTACTGCTGCGGCGCCTTGATCATGTAGCCGACCCCGCGAACGGTGTGGATCAGCGCCACCTCGCGCCCGGCGTCGAGCTTCTTGCGCAGGTAGGAGATGTACAGCTCGACGACGCTCGAACGGCCGCCGAAGTCGTAGCTCCAGACGCGGTCCAGGATCTGCGCCTTGGACAGCACGCGGCGCTCGTTGCGCATGAGGAAGCGCAGCAGCTCGAACTCCGTCGCGGTCAGCTCGATCTCGTCGCCCGCGCGGACCACCTCGTGGCTGTCCTCGTTGAGGGTGAGGTCGCCGACCTGCAGGATCGAGTCGCTGGCATCGGTGGTCGCGCCGCCGGAGCGGCGGATCACGGCGCGCAGCCGCGCGATGACCTCCTCCAGGCTGAACGGCTTGGTGACGTAGTCGTCGCCGCCGGCGGTGAGGCCCGCGATCCGGTCGCTCACCGCATCCTTGGCGGTGAGGAACACGACGGGCACCATGTTGCCCTGCTCTCGCAGGCGCTTCAGGACGCCGAGCCCGTCCAGGTCGGGCATCATGACGTCGAGGACCAGGGCGTCGGGGCCGAAGTCGCGGGCGACCTGCAGTGCTTCGAGTCCTGATCCGGCGGTGCGCACCTCCCATCCCTCCATCCGCAGGGCCATGGCGAGGAGGTCGGTGAGCATCGGCTCGTCGTCGACCGCGAGGATCCGCAGGGGAGAGCCATCGGGGCGACGCAGCTCAGTGGCGTGATCGTTCATGGGATCTATTCTCCTCAGTTTCCTATGAACGGTCTATGAGCTTTGAGATTTCCGTTCTTTCGCGGAGCGCAGGCCTGTCCTGCGCGGTCGAGCGCCCCTCGTTCTCGGCGGCTCGGGATCCCGACGTGCTTAGCGCGCGCATAGCAACGCCATCATCGCGCCCCAGAACCGACTTCTAGCGTCACCAGCACGAGCGTGACCGAAGGAGAAGCATGTACGGGACGTATCTGCGCCGGGAACTGGCCGGACGGAAGAAGCAGACGGTGATCGTCGCCGTGGGCCTCGCGATAGCGATCGCCCTGGTGATCGTCGTCAACGCGCTGGCGGCGGGCGTGCGCGATGCGCAGACGCAGGCCCTCGCGCGGGTCTACGGCGTGGGCACCGACCTCACCGTCACGGGCGCTCCGGCCCAGCGCGGCAGCGACACCGGGCAGCGCTTCGACTTCGGCGCAGGCGGCGGCGCCACCGCGAGCAACGGCAGCACCACCCTGAACACCTCGGTGCTGCGCGCCTCTCCGGCGCGGGGCACGATCGACGCGGCCGGGGTGAAGACGATCTCGAGTACCGGGAACGTCGCCGCGGCCACGGGGGCGCTGAGCCTCACCAACCTCACGTTCGACGGACAGATCGCCCAGCAGGGGGCGCAAGGCGGCACCGGCACCGGGCAGTCCGGCACGGGCCAGTCCGGCGAAGGCCAGGGCACGGGCGAACGGCCGCGGTTCGGCGGCGGCAAGTTCGGCCTCAATTCGTTCTCGGTGCTCGGGGTCGACCCCTCTGCGGGCACGACGGTGGGGCCGCTGTCGTCGGTGAAGGTCTCCTCGGGACGCGCGCTCGCCGCCGCCGATGTGGGGCAACTGGTCGCCCTGGCGGACAGCACGTACGCCACCTCGAAGAGCCTGAGCGTCGGCGGCACGATCGATGTGGGCGGATCCACGGTCAAGATCGTCGGGATCGTCACCTCGTCGTCCGACTCCGCCGACACCGCCGCGAACGTGTACCTGCCGCTCGACACCGCGCAGAAGATCGCCGGCACGGGCGACGTCGTGTCCACCGTCTATGTGAAGGCGGCCTCAGCGGCCGATATCTCATCCGTGCAGACCGCGCTCGTCAAGGCGCTTCCGACCGCGACCGTGAGCTCGCAGGCTGATCTCGCCTCCACCGTCTCCGGATCCCTCGCGAGCGCGGCCGGGATGATCGAGGGCCTGGGCACGTGGCTGTCCATCATCGTGCTCGCGGTCGCTGTGCTCCTCGCGGTGCTGTTCACACTCTCCGGCGTCGCCCGCCGCACTCGGGAGTTCGGCACGCTCAAGGCGATCGGCTGGTCCAATGGGCGGATCGTCCGCCAGGTGGCCGGCGAATCGCTCGTCCAGGGGCTCATCGGGGGAGCGGCAGGACTCGCGCTCGGCCTCGTCGGAATCCTCGTCGTGAACCTCGTCCAGCCCACGATCTCCGGCGCGTCGGCCGCCGGCTTCACGCGCGGCGGAGGCGCGGGGGGTGCGGGAACCGGACAAGCCGGTGCGGGAGCCGCGGGCGGAGCATTCCAGGGCGGCGGAGGCGGGGGAGCGTTCCGGGGCGTCGGTCAGGCGGCGCAGGCGGTCGTGCTGCATGCGCCCCTCAGCGTGACGATCCTCGTCGCGGCCGTGGGGCTTGCGATCCTCGGCGGCCTCATCGCAGGAGCGATCGGCGGATGGCGGGCGGCCAGGCTGAGCCCCGCCGAAGCGCTGCGGTCCGCCGCCTGACATCCGTACCCCGAACAGGAGAGACGACATCATGAGCATCATCGAGACCGAGCCGCAGGCCCTGTACCGGCTGACCGACGTCACGCGCACCTACCGGACGAAGGGGCGCACGGTCACCGCGCTGACCGGCGCGACCGCCGAGATCAGAGCGGGCGAGTTCGTCACCATCCAGGGCCCTACGGGGGGAGGGAAGTCCACGCTGCTGCAGCTGCTCGGAGCCCTGGACCGCCCCTCCGGCGGATCCCTCGTGCTGGGCGGCACCGAGCTGTCCACCGCATCGAACCGGGAGCTCGGCCGGTTGCGCGCCGAGGAGATCGGATTCGTGTTCCAGGGCTTCAACCTCATCCCCACGCTCACCGCGAGGGAGAACGTGGCGATGGCGTTGGTGCCGCTGAAGCTTCCGGCCGAGGAGCGCCGCGCCCGTGTGGAAGAGTCGCTCGCGCACGTGGGTCTCGCCGACCGCGGCGACCATCTGCCGGGCGAACTGAGCGGCGGCCAGCAGCAGCGGGTCGCGATCGCCAGGGCGATCGTGAAGAAGCCGCGCGTGCTGCTCGCCGACGAGCCCACCGGCAACCTCGACGAGGAGATGCGGGACGAGATCCTCGTGCTGCTCGAGTCGCTCTGCGCGGAGGGGCTGACCCTGATCGTGGTCACGCACGACTCGGCGGTGGCGAAGCGCGCGCACCGTCGGCTGCGGCTCAAGAACGGCAGCCTGACCGAGGTGTGACCCTCCATCTGCGAGTCGTCCCCGCCAGCGCACCCCAGAGGGCCCGCTGACGGGGACGACTCGCTGGTGGGAGCGTCTTGAGCGGCAGAGGGAGGGGCTCAGGCGGGGGCGGCGTGGGGCGCGTCGCGCAGGCGGTCCTCGGGGAGAGCCAGGAAGTCGATGGCCGCCTGCAGGGCCAGCGCGTCGGCCAGCCGGCCCTCCGGCGCGTCGATGTGGCCGTTGGCCCGCACCGTCAGGCGTCGTGGCCCGGCGAGCGCGTGGTACACCGCGAACTGGCCGCGTGGATCGACCGCGGGGTCGAGCACCGCGGCTCCGACGTGCACCGGGACGCGAAGGCGACGGGCCGCGGTCGCCGCGTCATGGTAGTCGAGCGTGTCACGCGCCTCGGGGTGCGTGCGGAGATGGGTCCGGACGGCCTCTCCGCTCCCCGTGCAGCGCCGGGTGAGCCGGATCGCGTGCGCGCCGAAGCTGGGGACATCCAGCGCCGCACGGCGGAAGCGCGCATCCCAGGGAAGCGCCATCGCTCCGATCCCGCCGCCGAAGCTGCTGCCGCTGAAGTCGAGGGCGTCCGCGGCGGGCGGGGCCATGTCCAGCAGCACGGTCGCCGCACGCCAGATGTCCGCGGCGGCGAAGCGCAGCGAGTAGGTGTCTCGATGCGCGATGCCCGCCAGCACGTGCTCCGCAGGGAGCGCGGGGAAGCGGCTGGGCGCCTCCGTGTTGGTCCCCGGTGCACAGGGGAAGACCGCGACCGTGTCCGCGGGCACGCGGTCGGCGTCGGGGCCCGTGCGACCCCCGTAACCGTGCCCGACCACGAGTCCGCGACGTACGGCCGTCGTCGCGTGGGGCTCCATGACGAACGCGGCGGCCGGCTCGTCCGCGGAGGACTCGAAGCGGATCTCGGYCACGCGATGGGTCGGCGTGGCGTCCAGCTCCCGCACGGTCTGCCACGCGACGGCACCGGTGCCGAACTCCTCGAAGGTCGACTGCCAGAACCGGTCGAAGTCGTCCGGTTCCGGCTGATCCGGGGTCGGCGTGAGCAGTGCTCCGAGCGAGTACTCGGTCAGTTCTTCGGGTGTTCCGCCGTGCAACGACTGACTCCTCACCGGTTGCGTTCCTCCTCGATACTGCCGCGCAGACGGCATCCGCGCCTCGCGGGGGATCCATTGACATCATCGCATATGAAATGCAATATATGCATCATGCTTTCAGAGAAGAGAGATGACGAGGGCTCCCTGCAGTGGAGTCGGCGATCCGTGCTGCGCATGCTGGTGATCGCGGGCGTGCTCCCGCCGGTCCTCGGCGCGCAGACCGCCGGAGGTTCGTCGGCCGCGGCCACCGAGCTCCCCACGGCGAGCGGCGCCTACGCGGACGCGCTGCGTCGGCTGGACAAGCCGAACCTGGCGATGACGCAGGTGGCGCAGCTGGTCGGGACGAACCACCGGATGACCTTCTTCCAGGCCACGTGGGACGGAGGGGCGACGATCGTGCGCGATCTCGAGGTCGCGCATGACGGCGGATGGCTCGCGGTGACGGACTCCGGGCACCGGTTCGATGAGCAGTGGGTGGTGCTGAAGGGGGCGCTGCCGTCCGGCAGTGCGCCGGAGCTCTACGGCCCGCTGGCACCGAGCTGGCTGGGCTTCACCTCGTTCCAGGTCCTCAGCCCGCAGGCGATCGAACTGCGCACCAGCACCGACGACGTCGACCTCGTCGTGCGCTGGCGTCTGGAGGGCGATAACCCGGAGGCCCATCACGTGCTGACGGCGAAGAACGCCGGGGACTACATCGTCGGCTACCAGAGCCAGGACGCCCGGTCGCTCGACGATCTCGACGAGGTGCTGTGCGGGTCGTACCAGCACGCGCTGTCCGTCCTCGACGGCTCCGCCCCGCTCGGGGCGTGGGAGCTCTTCGCCCCGATGGCGCTCACGCAATACGCCGTGGGCGGCATCCCGGTCACCTCCGGTGTCTACCTGCCGTCCGAGGTCGCGGAGTTCGTGCACGAGCGGCAGCTCATGTCGGACCGCCAGCCGTACGGCATGAGCCTGCGCAACGACAGCCTCGACCTCGTGCCCTGCATGTACTCGCCGCAGCCCGGCCTCCGCACGGCGATGGCGGCGGGGGAGGAGCGCGGCTTCGCTTTCGGCGTGGCCGCGCAGGCAGGGGCCCTGTACGCCGCTTACACCCAGCTGTGCCGCGGCGAATACGGGATGACGGCCTATCGGCACAACATCTACGAGCGATCACTGACCGATGCCGTGCACGCGATGGCCGAGCTGATCGCCGTCGAGCCCGCCGGGGACGATTCCGTCGACTACATCCCGTCCTTCTCGGGGTGGTGGAACCGCGCCAAGGGCTTCGTCGATGTGGAGAACGAGGACGCGGTCCGCACCGCCGCGAGCGGCGTGGTGCTCTCCGCGCACTACCTCACCGGCAAGACCGGCGGCCCCCTGTACGACCGGCGCGCCCGACCGCTGATCGAGTATCAGGTCTCGCGCAAGGGGATCGGGCACTCGCCGGTGATCGGCAGCCCGGTCTACAACGACAAGACGCAGTACCGGCTCGGCCGCATCCCGACCGACGCGGTGAACCTGACGGCGCTCTACCAGCTCACCCATGGACGCAACGCCGGGATCCAGCGGCTCGCCGTGCAGGCCACGAAGTCCGGAGTCGTGGGGCAGAGCCGTGCGCCCTTCGCCGTCCCGCTCGCGACCTACCGGGCCACCGGGGATCCGGCGTATCTGGCGGAGGCGAGCCTGATCGGCCGCCGTTACGTGCAGGAGCAGATCCTCACGCCGTACCGCGGCAACGGCCAGCCGCCCGGCGGGTTCGCTTACAGCTTCTCCAAGTACTGGGTCGACCTGCTCGAGCTGTTCGAGGTGACGGGGGAGGCGGTCTTCCTGGAGGGCGCCCACCGCGAGGTGCAGCGGTTCATCACGCAGACCGCCGTGCGGCCGGTGCCGGATGAGACCGTCACCGTTCCGGTGGGTCACGTGATCACGCAGCAGTACGACTGGGAGTCCCGCTCATCGCTGCCGCCGTACCCGGTCACGGGCGTGGCGACCGAGACGGTTCCGGCCTGGTACGTCTCGCCCTCGGGTCTCACCTTCGAGGCGCTCTCGTCGTTCAAGCTCGGGGTGAGCGCCGTGACCGATCCCGGCGGCGGGTACGTCTTCAACCCGTGCTGGGCCGGAGCGCTGCTGCGGCTGGCTCACCGCGCCGGGGACCCGTTGCTCGCCGACGTCGCGCACAACATGGTGATCGGCAGGTTCACGACCTATCCCGGCTACTACGGCCGGCAGTTCCAGGTCGCGCACATGAAACCGGACTTCGCCACGAGCGGTCCGGTCGGGATCACCGGGTACTACTTCCACCATGCGCCGGCGCAGCTCGGCCTGGCCATGGACTACCTGATCAGCGAGAGCTTCTACCGCAGCTCGGGCAGCATCGAGTTCCCGCACGTCTTCGAGGCGGATTTCGCGTACTTCAAGTTCTTCGCCTACGGCCACGCGCCCGGCTCGTTCTTCGGCGAGACGGGGGTGTGGCCCTACTTCCCCGCGGGCCTGATCGCGCTGGACAACCCGCTGATCAACTGGATCGCCGGCGTCGGCAACAGCGCGCTCTACCTCAGCCTCACGAACTCGGCGTCCGATGCCCAGCAGGTCGTGGTGGACCTGGTCAGCGATCTGACCGGAGTGCCGCGCTCCGCCGCTCCCGTGGTCGAAGTGGTCGCGGCGGATGGCAGCCGCTCCTCGCAGGCCGCGGTCGACGGCCGGGTCACCGTCACCGTGCCAGGGCGCGGCCTGCTCGCGCTGGTCGTCCGGAACGTGGCGGTACAGCGGCCGGAGCTGCCGTCCGACGACATCGCCGACCACGGACCGGACAGCTTCCGCGAGGTCGACTCCGATCCGGCGACCGACTACGGGCTCGTCCGAGGGATGCTGCTGGTGCGGCCCGGCGGGCAGGGATACGACGCCTATGTGCAGATCGACACCGAGCAGCAGGCGACCCTCTCCTACCGGATCGGCGGGCAGGCCGCACAGCAGGCGCCGGCCAAGGGCTATCCCTACGAATGGACGATCCCGGTGGACGATCCGGCGAAGACGTTCGCCTATACGGTCTCGGCCGGAGGGACGACCACGGCCGAGGTCACGCTGCGCCTGCCCGCACGGCTCGGAGGCTCCGGCTCGGAGGTGTCGGGCGACGTGGTCGCGCAGGCCACGGGCACGGCCGGCGACAGGGTCCCGCTGATCATCGAGGTGCGCAACGGCACGGCCGAGCAGGTTGCCGGCAGCGTCGGGCTGACCCTGCCGAGCGGGTGGCAGCTGGAAGGCACGGTGCCGCCGATCACCGTCCCCGCGCACGCGACCGTCCGCGTGGAGTCCGCTGTGGTGATCGCGTCCTCCGCCGCCCTCGGCGAGGTCCAGGTCGCGGGATCGCTGTCGATGCCGGGCGCGACGCCCGTCACGCTGAGGCCCGCGTCGATCGAGGTGATCGATCGGCGCCGGCTCGTGTCCCTGGTGACCGACACCGAGGTCGCGAGCGGGCCAGGGGCGACCGTGAAGCTGACGGCCCTGGTGATCAACACCGGCGTGACGCCGCTCCAGGGCACTTTGGCGCTCTACGGCGCCACAGGGTGGACCATCGATCAGCGCGATGCGGCGGTCGTCGTGCCGCCGCGCTCCGATCTGACGCATACCTGGACCGTGACGGCAGGGGCGACCGTCGCTCCTGGTTCGAGCACGAGATTCGAGGCGCGGCTGGATCAGACCCTGCGCCGAGGAGTCCTGGTGAGGATGGCCGACGAAGGCGTGATCGTGCACACCCAGTCGCCCTGGCCCGGATACCTCGAGACCGGACGGTGGTACCCGAGCGGGCTCACCGGCTGGAACGGGACGCGCACGCGGTACAGCGACTCCGATTCCGTGGGAAGCACCGTGACCTGGAAGGCGGAGCTTCCTCAGCCGGGTCTCTACCGCGTCTCGGTCTGGTATCCGACGAATCCCACGACGACCACGTCCGCGGCGTACGTCGTCGAGCACCAGGGCGGCAGCAGCGAGGTGATCGTGGACCAGACCCAGGGTGCGACCGCGTGGCGTGCGCTCGGCACGTTCCGCTACGACGCCGGTGCTCCCGGCGTCGTGCGGCTGGAGGTCCGCAGCACGAACATCCACCGGGTCAGCGCCGCGCAGTTCGTGCGGGTCGGGGATTGACGAAAAGGGGTGGACCGGAGCGCGGCTCCGGTCCACCCCTTCCTGGTGGCGCCGTGCGGTCAGCGCCGGACGAACTGGGCGACGGCCGCCTCATCCACCGTGACGCCGAGTCCAGGGCCTGCGGGGACGAGGAATCCTCCATCGGGTCGCACCTCGAGCGGGGTGGTCAGGATGAGGTTGGCGACGGGCAGCGTGAACGGCTGGTACTCGAAGGCGAGCAATGAGGTGGCGCTCGCCGCGACGTGCACACCCGCGGCCATGGCGATGCCGAACGCGGCGGAATGGTGCGGCGCGACCTGCGCATGGAATGCATCGGCGACCGCGGCGATGGCGAGCCCCTCGGTGATGCCCGTGCGGCCGATGTCGGGCTGGGTCAGGCCGACGGCCCTGCGGGCGAGCCAGTCGGTGAACTCGAAACGGCTGCGCATCGCCTCGCCGATCGCGATCGGCGTGGCGAGGGTCGCCGCGAGATCGCGGTGGCCCTCGACGTCCTCGGGCGCCAGGGGCGCCTCGAAGAACCAGGCTCTGCGGTCATCCAGCTCTCGTCCCAGCGCCTTCGCCTCGCCGAGCCGGTAGGTCCAGTGCGCGTCGAGCGCGAGATCGAGATCCGGATGCACGGCGCGGATCGCGTCATACGTGGCGAGGTCGGTGCGGATGTCGGTGCCGAGGTGCAGCTTGATCCGCCGCACGCCCGCCTCGACGAAGGCCGCCGCCTTGTCGACGCGCTCCGCATCGTCGTTCCCGCGTATTCCGGAGACGTAGGTCGGCAGGATCTCCGCGAAGCGGCCGCCGGCGAGTTCGGAGACGGAGAGGCCGGTCGCGTGTCCCCACAGATCCCAGAGCGCGATGTCGACCGCCGCCATGGCATCCGCCTGGTGGCCGGTGAGATGCCCCCGCTCGCGCATGGACTCGGTCATCCTGTGCCAGAGCGTCCGCACGGATCGCGGATCCTCGCCGAGGATGAGCGGGGCGAGCAGATGATCGACCACTGCGGCGACGACCTCGGGGGCGACGGGGGCGAGAGCCTCGCCCCATCCGACGAGCCCCTCGTCCGTCTCGATCTTGACGAGGAGCGACTCGTAGCCGGGGGAGTACAGGCTCCGCCACGGCGGTCGGATGACGTAGCCGCGATGGGCCACGCCCGTGTCGCCCGCATAGGAGTCGGCCGCATCCTCTCGCGAGAGGAAGAGGGGGAACGTCTGGACGCGCGTGATCTTCACAGGGGTCTCCGAAGACAGTGGTGGGGGAAGAAGCCGACGGCGTGTGCCGCGGCGATGAGCTTCTGGGCGCCGCGAACGGATCGCGGCGGTGGGTCAGAGGGCGGCGAAGGCGCTCGCGGAGCGGGAGGGGCTGTACCCGAGCGCCACCGAGATCTCGTCCGCCGCCTCGATGAGCTGCAGCGCGAGCTCCTGGTGCGGGGCGTGCAGGTCGAGCACGGAGAGCGGCCCGCTCGCCGAGAGCGCCGCGACGATCTCTCCCGCCCGATTGTGGATCGGTGCGGCGATGCACGCGCGTCCGAAGGCGAGCTCCTCGATCTCGGTCGCGTATCCGCGGCTGCGGCTCTCGTCGAGGGCGACCTGCATGGCGTCGCGGTCGACGATCGTGTGCGGTGTGAAGCGCTGAGGGGAGTGCTCGAAGTACTCGTCGACCTTCTCGGACGTCATTCCCGAGAGCAGGGCCTTACCGAGGCCGGTGGCATGCAGCGGGCCGGTGCGTCCCGCCATCGCGAACGACTTCGGGGCGAGCGCGCCCTCGAAGTTGCAGAGGTAGGTGAAGGTGAAGCCGCTGAGCTCGGCGACGTTCACGCCGATCTCGATCCGGCGGGCGAGGTTCTGCGCGATCTGCCTCGAGGCGCGGAAGATCGGCGAGCCGTTGAGGGCGATCGTACCGAGCGCGACCGCCGCCGGCCCGAGCCGGTACAGGCCGGTGCGACCGTCCTGGACGACGAAGCGCATCCGGTCGAGCGCCGACATCATGCGGGAGACCGTGGACTGCCCGAGTCCGGTCAGCGTGCAGAGCTCGGAGACCCGCAGCTCACCCGACTCCTCGGTGAAGCAGGCGAGTAGTGACATCGCCCGTTCCACGGTCTGGGTGCCACCCACCGATTCCGATGCCATTGCGCCTTCTCCTCCCCGCGGCCGCCGCGTCTGCGGAACCGTTGCCAGTCATCCTAATGAGACTGTTGATGCCAGGCAAGGCAAATGTGGGTGTCTTATGCATCTTGTGGATTTCGCATCCGCATTGTGGTTGACTGACTGCACGTCATCGTCGACGACTGCGACGACGGCGTGCAGGGGCCCGAAGGGCCCACCCCACCCGGAAAGTGAATGCCATGCCACAAGCCACCCTCGAGCGGCCAGAGATCCGCGAGCAGGTCCCCTCGCCGCGCTCGGGACGCCGCTCCACGCTGGGCGCGAAGGACCGCACCTTCGGTTTCATGATCGCACTTCCTGCGGTCCTGCTGTTCCTCGTGATCGCGATCTTCCCGCTCGTCTCGAGCATCGGCACCAGCCTCTACGACCAGTCTCTGCTGCGTCCGGAGCGCACGTTCGTCGGCTTCGACAACTACGCGCTGATCTGGGACGAGTTCGTGGCGCGACTCGGGACGACGCTCGTGTTCGCCTCGCTCTCCACGGTCTTCCCCCTGTTCCTCGGCGTCGCTCTGGCGATGCTGCTGAACTCCCGGATGCGCGGACGCACCGTCCTGCGCGGCGCGCTGATGCTGCCGTGGCTGCTGCCCGGCGTGGTCGTGTCCTTCCTCTGGGCGTGGATCTTCAACGACAGCTATGGCGTCGTGAACCACATCCTGACGATCCTGGGCCTGCCCGAGATCAGCATGCTCGGCAACCCCGTGGGAGCGATGTCCGCGGTGATCATCGCGAAGACCTGGCACTCCTTCCCCTGGATCATGGTGGTCGCGCTCGCGGTGCTGCAGACGCTGCCCAGCGAGCAGATCGAGGCCGCGACGATCGACGGTGCGACCCGCGCTCAGCGCTTCCGGTACATCTCGCTGCCGCACATCGCGGGCCCCGTCACGCTCGTCGCCGTGCTCGAGTTCATCTACAACTTCGGCAACTTCGACACGATCTTCGTCATGACCGGCGGGGGTCCGGGGAACTCGACCACGACGCTCGCCGTGAGCCTCTACCACCTCGCCTTCGGCAGCTACGAGCTCGGCAAGGCCTCCGCGATGGGGGCGCTCTGGCTCGTCCTGCTCGCGATCATCTCGAGCGGATATCTGCTCCTCAACCGACGACTGGAGAAATGATGCGCCGCAACCGCGACGTCGGCGAGGGGATCATCCGCCCCCATCTGTCCGTCCCAGGGCGTCTGGCCCTCATTCTGCTCGGTCTTTTCGGCCTGCTGCCGGTGTACTGGCTCACGGCGACCGCGTTCACCAAGAAGGAGGACGTCTTCGCCCAGAACCGGCCGTTCTTCCCGGTCGATCCGACGATCGAGAACTTCGTCGGCTTCTTCCAGAACGACGCCCTTCTGAAGAACCTCGGCAACAGCGTCATCGTGTCCAGCGGCACCGCGCTGCTGGCCGTGCTCGTCGGCGGGCTGATGGCCTACTCGCTCTCGAAGTTCCGCTACCGCGGACGCAACGCGATCATGTTCATGTTCCTCATCGGTCAGCTGATCCCCGGTGCGCTGCTGCTCATCTCGCTGTACCTGATGCTGAGCTCCGCGGGCCTGCTGTACACCTATGCGGCCCTGATCCTCTCGTTCACGACGTTCACGCTGCCGCTCACCGTCTTCCTGCTCAAGGGGATCATGGACGGCCTTCCGGACGACATCCTGGAGGCCGCGAAGGTCGACGGGCTCTCCCGGACGGCCACCGTGTTCCGGATCGTCTTCCCGCTCGTCGTGCCGGGGCTCATCACCGCAGCGATGTTCGCCTTCATGCGCGGGTGGAGCGACCTCCTGTTCGCRCTCACGCTCGCGGGTCCCGACAAGCAGACGCTGCCGGCCGGGCTCACGCAGGCGTTCATCCACGAGGGCACGGCGGATTGGCCGGCGCTCATGGCCGCCTCTCTGATCACCTCGCTCCCGCTCGTCATCATCTTCGTCGTCCTCCAGCGCTACTTCGTCTCCGGCCTCGCGGCCGGTGCGGTGAAGGGCTAGCCGCTTGTCCCCGAACACCTCGATTCCCGACCTGTCCCTGAAGGAGCTGTGCCCATGAACATCCCGAACTCGCAGTTGAGTCGTCGCGCCTTCCTCGGCGGCGGCACCGCCCTGGCCGCTTTCGGCGTCCTCGCGCTCGCCGGCTGCGCCACCCCGGCCGCGACGCCCCCCGGTGCCACGGCGAACGCCGCGACCAAGGCGAAGACCATCAACTTCTACGGCAACTCGCTCGGCGAGGAGGCGCTGAAGCCCGCGTGGCAGGGGATCATCGACGGATTCTCCAAGGACGCGAAGGTGAGCGTCGCACCGGTGATCTATCCGTACGATCAGGCCGCCACCCAGCTGGCGCTCACGGGCCGCTCCGGCAAGCTCCTGGGCGTCGGGCAGTCGGGCGGATGGCAGGTGCTCACGCCGATGGACCTGCTGGCCGACCTGACCGACCTGGCCAAGGGCCTCGGGATCCCTCAGGGCGTCCTCGACTCCTACACGAAGGACGGCAAGCTGCTCGTGCTGCCCCTGACCGCATCGGGCATCGGCATCGCCACGAACGGCGAGATCGCCAAGAGCGTCGGCATCAAGTCCGGCATGACCGTCGAGCAGTTCGCGACGGCGCTCGAGAAGATCAAGGCTCAGGACTCCTCGCTGATCCCGTATGCGGCGGTCACCAAGAACCCGGACCTGAAGGATGCCGTGCACTGGATGTGGGGCTTCGGGAGCGAGGTCGTCACGGACGATCTGAAGTGCACGATCGGTGACGCGGCGAGCGTCAAGGCCATCACCTGGTACAAGTCCCTCATGGATGCGGGACTCACGCAGACCAACGTCGCGCGCAGCGACGCCCGCATCCTGTTCGCCAGCGGGCGGGCGGCCGTCTATGACGACGCGCCGCTCGTCCCGACCTTCTTGAAGAAGAACGGCGCCGCGCAGAACATCATCGACAACGTCAGCGCGATCTCGCGCCCCACCGTGGACGGCAAGAAGTCCTACAACCGCGCCTGGGGCAGCGGCCTGTTCGCGACGGCCGGTGAGGGGGAGGTCACCAGTCGCGAGTTCATCAAGTACGCGGCGACCAATGTCTCGGCGGCGACGGCGCTGTACGAGCGCTCCGCCGTGGCGCCGGCCGCGAAGAGCGTCGCGGACAAGATCCCCGCCCTCGCCGCGGACAAGTTCCAGGGGACGTTCCGCACCCAGGTGTCGGAGCACGCGCGAGCCGCAGCCTGGGATCGCGTCGCCGTGACGGCGCAGATCGACGCGGCGATCGGCGGCGGCGTCGCGACCATCCTCGCCGGCCAGGTGGACGTGCAGGCCGGTCTCAACGCCCTGAAGAAGGAAATCCAGGGGCTGCTCGACTCCAACTCCTGAACCTCGAACACGAAGGCCGCGCCGGAGGATCTCCGGCGCGGCTTTCGTGTTCGATCGAGACGGCGTCAGAGCCAGCGGTCGCGCAATACCGGCTTCAGCCACGAGGCCGGGGAGGACATGGAGAGCCCCCCATCGACCGGGATCGTCGCGCCGGTGATGAAGGACGCTCCCTCCGAGGCGAGGAAGGCGACGACGGACGCGACCTCCTCCGGGCGCCCGATCCTGCCCAGCGGGTAGCCTTCGGTCTCGCCGGTGTCGTCGGCGGAGATGCTCCCGGGCTGCACCGCGTTCACGCGGATCCCACGCGGTCCGTAGTCCAGCGCGAGCTGCCGCATGAGGGCCTCGACGCCGGCCTTGGCGGCGGCGTACGCAGGCAGGGCCGGCGCCGCGAGCGTGGCGTTGACCGAGGTGACCGCGACGATCGACGAGCCGGGCGCGAGCAGCGGCAGCGCGGCACGGGCGACGAAGAACGCCGAGTCGAGTGTCGCGCCCAGCGCCCCGTGCCAGTCCTCGTCGCTCGTCGCTTCGGCGCGGCCGATCGGCATGCGCGCCGCCGCGAGAACGACGACGTCAATGCCGCCGAGGGCCGTCGCGGCGTCGGAGACGGCTCGGTCCGCGCCCTCGGCGCGGCTGCAGTCGGCGACGAGATAGCTCGCGAAAGCCGGATCGACGGTCGCTTCCAGCCCGACTCCGACGACGGCGTCGCCGCGCTCCGCGAACGCGCGCGCGATCGCGATGCCGATGTCGGATCCGCCGCCGATCAGCAGCACACGGCTGGTCACACGCGCACCGCGGTCGGCAGGGGAGGCAATGCGAGCTCCTCCAGAACGAGGTGCACCGCCGCACGGCTGCCCGCATCGAGACGGGCCGCCGGGTAGCGCACGGTGGCGTGCTCGATGATGCCGCGCGCCACGAGGACCTCCTTGTGCACCGCCCACGCGATGCCGCCCTGCAGTCCGATCAGCACGAGAGGGAGCATACGACGGAAGCCCGCGCGTGCCTCTTCGACGCGCCCCGCGACGAAGTCGGCCAGCACGGGGCCGAGCAGGTCGGGGAACTCGCACGCGGGCATCGTGCCGACGGCGCCGCGCGCGTACTCCTCCAGGCAGAACTGGGCGTTCTGGCCGCCGAGCACCGCGAAGTCCGACCCGTGGAGCGCATCGACGACGGCCCCGACCTTGGGCGCCGTCGGGGGTGCCTCGACCTTGACGGAGTCGACACCCTCGAGACGGGCGAGGTCGGCGATGAGCGACGGCGTCATCGTCACTCCGGTGACGCCGGGGGCGTCCTGCACCATGACCGAGAGGGAGGTGGATCCGGCGACGTCGCCGTAGAACTCCACGAGCGTGCTCGCCGCGGGCTTCACCATGAACGGCGGAAGCACCATGAGTGCGTCGGCGCCGCCTTCCTCCGCGAGGAGGGCCTGCTCGATCGACGTCGCTGTCGAGGTGCCGTTGACCCCGGCGACGACGGGTACGCGTCCGTCCACCACCGAGACGACGTCCTCGAGGATTGTGCGCCGTTCCCGGGTCGTCAGCGCGAAGCCCTCGCTCGCCATCCCGAAGACGGCCACGCCGTCGACGCCGGAGGCGAGTTCGAACTCGACCAGCCGGCGAAGTCCGGCGCGGTCGAGTGCGCCCGTCTCATCGAACGGCGTTGCCAGGATCGGCATCAAGCCGTGGAGGGTGGTCGTCATCGGCTGGTTCCCCGCTTCATCATCGGATCACATTTCTCGCAAGTGGTATGCATATTGTGAGATAGTCTGCCACATAACGGTTATCGCCTACCAGTGAAAGAGGGCACGGATGTCGCGCTCACGAACCGTCGAGATCATCTCCGACGAAAGATACGTCCAGGCCGAATCGCCGCGCTGGGATGGCAGGGACGGCAGCCTCGCCTGGATCGACATGGCGACAGGCCGCTTCCATCGCGGGCGCATGGAGGATGGACGGCTGGTGCCGGCCGCATCCGTCGTCGTCGGGGCGAAGATCGGTGCGCCGGCGCCTCTCGTCGAGGCGGGGGCGGGATGGCTCGTCGCGGTCGATCGCGCGGTGGTCCATGTGAGCGATGACGGCGGCATCGCTCACGTCGTCTCGGATCTCGCCCGGCCCGGCGACTACATGAACGACGGCGCCTGCGATCCGTCCGGGCGCTTCTGGGTGGGCAGCCAGTCGATGCCGAGGGCGCCGCACAGCGCGCTGTGGAGCATCGACGAGGACGGGGTCGCGGTCGAACGCCTCGCCGGCGTCACCGTGTCCAACGGACTCGTCTTCGACAGCACGGGGTCGACGATGTACTACATCGACACGCTTCCGCACCGCAGCATCGAGGCGTTCGACGTGGCGCCCGACGGGCGGCTGTCACGACGGCGGACCGTGTGCGCCGTCGGCGGTGGGAACCCCGACGGCATGGCGATCGACAGCGAGGGGATGCTCTGGGTCGCGGTGTGGGATGCGGGGGAGGTGCGCCGCTACTCACCCGAGGGAGCGCTCGACGAGACGATCGCGCTCCCCGCGACGAGGCCGACCGCGGTCGCTCTCGTCGAGGACCTGCTGGTGATCACGACCGCGAGCATCGGGCTGCAGGGTCCCTCCGCGGCGGACGGCGCAATTCTGGGCGTGCAGGTCGAGGTCGGCGGTTCTCCTGCGCTGCCGTGGCGCGGAGCGGTCCCGCTCGGCGCTCCCCGCGACGCATCGGCCGGCAGGAGCGACTCGTGAGCATCGTGGACAACGGGCGTCTGCAGGAGCGGCTCGGCGCGAGCAGGCTCATCGCGATCCTCCGCGGCACCGACATCGATGCCACGGTCGCGGCGGCGCGGACGCTGCTGGAGGCGGGGGTCCTGACGCTGGAGATCGCGCTCACTCTCGACGGAGCCGAGGAGGCGATCGCACAGGTCGTCCATGACGCCCCGGCCGACGCGATGATCGGTGCGGGTACGGTCCTCACCCGCGCGGATGTCGACAGGGCGGTTTCGGCCGGCGCGCAGTTCATGGTGACRCCGACGCTGAGCGAGTCCGTCGAGTACGCGATCGGGGAGGGGATCGGCGTGCTCCCCGGCGTCTACTCGCCCACGGAGATCCAGCGCGGTCTGGATCTTGGCGCCGCAGCGGTGAAGCTGTTCCCGGCGTCTGGGCTCGGCCCCGGGTTCCTCCGTGCCGTCCGCGAGCCGCTGCCGCACGCGCGGATCATCCCCGTCGGTGGAGTGTCGGTCGGGACGGTGCGGGACTACCTCGAGGCCGGCGCGTTCGCCGTCGGCGTCGGGGGACCGCTCCTCGGCGATGCGGCGACGCCGTCCGGAGATCTCGTGGCTTTGGGGTGCGCTGACGGGGACGACTCGCAGGTAGGAACCCGCGTCAGTGGGTGTCGACGGCTTCGATCTCGGTGCGGTCGCCGGACCACTGGGTGTGGAAGGTGCCGGGCTTGTCGATGCGCTTGTAGGTGTGCGCACCGAAGAAGTCGCGCTGGCCCTGAACGAGGGCGGCGGGGAGGCGGTCGGCGCGGATCCCGTCGTAGTAGGACAGCGACGAGGAGAACGCGGGGGCCGGGATGCCGGCTTGCGCGGCGGCCACGACGACGCGGCGCCAGGCGGCCTGGGCGCGGCCGATCGCCTCGGCGAAGTACGGAGCGGTCATCAGGACGGGCAGGTCCGGGGTCGCAGCGTAGGCGTCGGCGATGCGGTTCAGGAACTGCGCGCGGATGATGCAACCGCCGCGCCAGATCTTCGAGATCGCGCCGAGGTCGATGTTCCAGCCGTACTCGGCGGCGCCCGCGCGGATCTCGTCAAAGCCCTGCGAGTACGCCACGATCTTCGACGCGTACAGCGCGAGGCGCACGTCCTCGATGAAGGCGTCGTGGTCCGCGACCGTGAACGGCTCGGACGGTCCGGGAAGGGCCGTGGCGACGGCGCGCTGCTTGGGGTGCGAGCTCAGCGAGCGGGCGAAGGTGGCCTCGGCGATGCCGGAGACCGGGACGCCGAGCGAGAGCGCGGTCTGCACGGTCCAGGCGCCGGTGCCCTTGGCGCCGGCCTGGTCGAGGATGACGTCCACGAGTGGCGCGCCGGTGGAGGCGTCAACCTGACGGAGCACCTCGGCGGTGATCTCGATGAGGTACGACTCCAGCTCGCCCTTGTTCCACTCGGCGAAGATCTCGGCGATCTCGGCCGGGGCCTTGCCCGTGCCGCGGCGGATCAGGTCGTAGGCCTCGGCGATGAGCTGCATGTCGGCGTACTCGATGCCGTTGTGCACCATCTTCACGAAGTGGCCGGCGCCGTCGTGGCCCACGTGGGTCACGCAGGGCTCGCCCTCGGCGATCGCGGCGATCGAGCGCAGGATCGGGCCCAGCGTCACCCAGGACTCGTCGGATCCGCCCGGCATGATCGAGGGGCCGGTGAGCGCCCCCTCCTCGCCGCCGGAGATGCCGGCGCCGACGAAGTTGATGCCCGTGGAGCGCACGGCCTTCTCCCGGCGGATCGTGTCGGGGAAGTACGCGTTGCCGCCGTCGACGATGATGTCACCCGGCTCGAACACCTTCACGAGCTCGTCGATCACAGCGTCGGTGCCGGCGCCGGCCTTGACCATGATGATCGCGGTGCGCGGCTTCTGCAGCGCGTCCGAGAACTCCTGGTATGTCGCGGCGGGGACGAACCCTGCCTCGGGGTGCGCGTCCAGGACGCCCTGCGTCTTCTCGTAGCTGCGGTTGAAGATCGCCACGGTGTTGCCCTCGCGGCTCGCGAGGTTGCGGGCCAGATTCGAACCCATGACGGCGAGTCCGACGACTCCGATATTGGCAGCGGCAGTGGGCACGGTGATCTCCTCGTGTGTCCGGTGGGGGATGGATTCAGGGTATCGCTGTTGGGGCAGGACTCAGGGCTGTGCGTCGCCGCGGACCGCGGCGTCGGCCTCGGCGACGTCGTCCCCGTGCTCGGCGACGACCTCTGGCCAGTCCTCGGTTTGCGGGCGGATGACGGTCGCGTGTCCGGCGTGTAACGATCCGGGTAGCCGTGTCGCGTTATCGCGCGAAAACTGGACGCCGTCGGACTAATGTCGTGCGCGGAACGCGTACATAGAGGTACGCTCGCCACACCTTGAAGACATCGACGTTTCGCAAGGGACGCTCGATGACCCGAATCGGAAGGCAATCACAAAATGATCCGAAAGAAAGTCGTCGCGGGGGTCGCAGCTGCAGCCGCACTACTGCTGCTCGCGGGCTGCGCGAATCAGGCCGGTGGCGCGTCGTCGACGACCGGCAGCAGCAGCAAGATCGACGTCCCCACCGTGTCGTCGGTCGACACCCCGAAGAACGCGGTTCTGCCCGCCGGTGACGGCAAGGCGACGTGCTCGAACCTCAACCTCGGCTACATCGGCGCCGAGACCGGCCCGAACGCCCAGCTCGGCATCAACATCGTCAACGGGGTGAAGCTCGCGATCGACCAGCACAACAAGGCGAACCCGGGCTGCCAGATCGGCCTCAAGGAGTTCGACACCGAGGGCGACCCGAACAAGGCCACCGGCCCTGTCACCCAGGCGGTCAGCGAGGCGGACATCGTCGGCGTCATCGGCCTGCCGTTCTCCGGCGAGTCGAAGGCCACGGGCAACATCTTCGAGCAGCAGGGGCTGGTGCACATCACCCCGTCCGCGACGAACCCCGGCCTGACCAAGAACGGCTGGACCACGTTCTTCCGCGGCCTCGGCAACGACTCGCAGCAAGGCCCGGCCGCCGCGAAGTTCGTCACCGACACCCTGAAGGCCAAGAAGGTCTACCTGGTGCAGGACGACTCCGACTACGGCATCGGCCTGGCCAACGCCACCGGCGAGGCCCTCGGCTCCGCCAAGACCGGCGGCGACAAGGTCACCACCGGCCAGAAGGACTTCTCGGCTGTGATCGCCAAGATCATGACCGCGAAGCCCGACGCCGTGTACTACGCCGGCTACTACGCTGAGGCCGCGCCGTTCGACCAGCAGCTGGTCGCCAAGGGCTACACCGGCGCCTTCGTCGGCCCCGATGGCGTGAAGGACGACCAGTTCATCAAGCTGGCCGGCGACGCGTCGAAGAACGCCTTCTTCACCTGCCCCTGCATCCCGGGCGAGCTGCTGAAGGACTTCGAGAGCCAGTACAAGGCGGCCTCGAACGCCGAGCCCGGCACGTACTCCATCGAGGGCTACGACGCGGCCACCGTGCTGCTGAGCGGCATCGACGCGGGCAAGGTCAGCCGCGCCGACCTCAAGGACTGGGTCAAGAACTACGACAAGGACGGTCTGAGCAAGCACTACAAGTGGGACTCCACAGGAGAGCTGCAGGCGCCCGCCGTGTACGGCTACAAGGTCGACAGCGGCAAGATCGCCTACATCGGTCCGATCGGTCAGTGACCGAAGGATCCCGCGGCACGGAGGTCCTCCGTGCCGCGGGATCCCCTGCCCCTGCTCTTTCCCGGCGCGACCGCGCGCCCTCTGTGGAAGCGAAAACTGAATGCTCGATCTCGTCGCTCAGTCCGTGGTGCACATGGACTCGTCCTGGATCAATTTCGATATCAACTCACTGCTCCAGAACTTCTGGAGCGCCACCTTCGACGGCCTCACCTTCGGTGCCGTCTATGGCCTGATCGCCGTCGGCTACACCCTCGTCTACGGCGTCCTGAGCCTGATCAACTTCGCCCATTCGGAAGTGTTCATCGTCGGCGCCTACGGCGTCGTGATCACCCTGACGATGCTCGGCTTCGGTCCCAGCGCCCCGACGATCGGACCAGCGGCGATCATCATGGATCTGCTGCTCGCGCTCGTGGTCGGCATGGTGTTCTCCGCGGGCACCGCGTTCATCGTCGAACGGGTCGCCTACAGACCGTTGCGTAAACGGAACGCGCCGCGACTGGCGTTCCTGATCACCGCGATCGGCGTCTCGTTCGCGATCCAGTACCTGATCTTCCTGCCGTTCATCGGCGGGGCGAACGCGCAGCCTGCGGTGACCATGTTCATCGCGACGCCGGTGTTCGATGTGTTCGGCACGATCATCACGAACCAGCAGATCATCATCGTCGTCTCGGCGGTGCTGCTGATGGTCGGTACGGACATGTTCATCCGCCGCAGCCGGACGGGACGCGGGATCCGCGCGGTGGCGCAGGATCCCGACACCGCGACTCTGATGGGCGTCTCGAAGGAGCGCACCATCGTGATCACGTTCATCATCGGCGGTCTGCTGGCCGGAGCCGCCGCGCTGTTCTACGTGATGCTGGTGCCCTCCGGCGTCATCTACAACGGCGGGTTCATCCTCGGCGTCAAGGCGTTCGCGGCCGCCGTCCTCGGCGGCATCGGCAACGTCCGTGGCGCGCTGCTCGGCGGCATCCTGCTGGGCGTCGTCGGCAACTACGGTCAGATCCTGCTCGGAGACGCGCAGTGGGCGGACGTCGTGGCCTTCGTGATCCTCGTCCTCGTCCTGCTGGTCCGACCGACCGGCATCCTGGGCACCACTCTCGGAAGGAGCAGGGCATGAGCACCTCATCCGACGGACCCCGCCCGCTGCCCACGGCGGAGTCGGCCCGCGAGACGATCGAGACCGAGACGGTCGCGACCGTACGCCGCGGACCGTTCCGCGGACTGCGCGAACGCTGGAACGCGCTGTCCCGCCCCGCGCAGTGGGGGTGGATGCTGATCGTCGTCGCGATCGCCTACGCGATGCCGTATCTGAACTTCTTCCCGATCAGTACGGCGCCAGGCAACGACTGGCCCCTCGCCCTGTTCGCCATGGCCGTGTACGCGCTCGTCGCGGTCGGCCTGAACGTCGTGGTCGGCTACACGGGCCTGCTCGACCTCGGGTACGTGGCCTTCTTCGCCGTCGGCTCGTACACGGCGGCGATGTTCACCAGCCCCGACTCGCCGTACCTGAAGATCCCATACCTGTGGACGCTTCCGCTGGCCATGGTGATCGCGATGGTCTTCGGAGTCGTGCTGGGCGTGCCCACGCTGCGTCTCCGTGGCGACTACCTGGCGATCGTGACGCTCGGATTCGGTGAGATCGTCCGGATCCTGGCGACCATCATCCCGGCGATGAAGGGTCAGGTCGGCTTCCAGAACGTCGGCCGCCCGCCGGGGGACGGGCCGAACGGGATCCCGATCTTCGCGAATTCGAACGGCACCCCGTGGTACTGGCTGACCGTGACGATCCTCATCATCATCCTGCTGCTGGCGGGCAACCTGGAGCGCTCGCGCGTCGGGCGCGCCCTGGTCGCGATCCGCGAGGACGAGGATGCGGCGGAGACCATGGGCGTCCCGACCTTCAAGTACAAGGTGTGGGCGTTCGCGATCGGCGCGAGCGTCGGGGGTCTCTCCGGTGCGCTCTTCGCCGGTCAGGTCGGCTTCGTCAACAACCAGAAGTTCGACGTGCAGACCTCGATCCTGTTCCTCGCGGCCGTCGTCCTCGGCGGCACGGGCAACAAGGTCGGCGCGATCCTGGGTGGTGCGATCGTGGCGTACATCCCGCTGCGGTTCACGGCCGTCGCCGACTACAAGTACCTGATCTTCGGCGTCGCCCTGGTGATCCTGATGATCTACCGCTCGCAGGGTCTCATCCCGGCGAAGATGCGGCTCATGGCATATTCGCGCAGGGCGATCGAATGGGTGGCGCCACCCAAGACACCGAGAGGTGCGGAACCGCCGGGAGCACCCATGCCGCGCACGGAAGGAGGAGCGTCGTGACCGACGAGAACGACAACAGGGCCGACGCGACTCCGGAGGAGCCCGTGACCGGCGCCGCATCCGCCGCGGAGGCGCTGCCCGAAGCCGGCGCAGAACCCGACATCGTGCCGGGCGAGGCCCCGCCGCTCGTCGAGGGTGCGGAGTCCGAGCGCGAGATCGAGGTCGCCGTCGGCGAGAGGCTCGTCGAAGTGAAGAACCTCACGATCAAGTTCGGCGGCCTCACCGCCCTCGACGACGTGACGTTCGACATCAGGCGCGGTGAGATCCTCGGTCTCATCGGACCGAACGGTGCGGGCAAGACGACGTGCTTCAACGCGATGACCGGCGTGTACCGCCCGACCAGCGGCGATGTGCTGCTGGAGGGGACGTCGGTGAAGGGCCGCAAGCAGCACCAGATCACGCGGATGGGCCTGGCGCGCACGTTCCAGAACATCCGGCTGTTCGGCGAGATGACGGCGCTCGAGAACGTGGTGGTGGGCCTCGACGCCCGGCACCGCACCTCGGTGCCGGGCGCGCTGATCCGCTCCCCGCGGCACATCCGCGAAGAGAGGAGCTCGGTCGACAGGGCGATGGCGCTCCTGGACTTCGTCGGCATCGCCCAGCACGCGCAGAAGCGCTCGAGGGATCTGTCCTACGGATCCCAGCGGCGCCTCGAGATCGCCCGCGCGCTCGCGACGGATCCGAAGCTGCTCTGCCTGGACGAGCCGGCCGCCGGCTTCAACCCGGCCGAGAAGGAGGATCTGATGGCGCTCATCCGATCCATCCGGGACGAGGGCTACACGGTGCTGCTCATCGAGCACGACATGAAGCTCGTGATGGGCGTCACCGACCGCATCGTGGTGCTGGAGTTCGGTCGCAAGATCGCCGACGACCTGCCTGCCGCCATCCGCAACGATCCGCGTGTGATCGCCGCCTACCTGGGAGTGCCCGAAGATGACGCTGCTTGAACTCAAGGACGTCGCGGTCCACTACGGAAGGATCAAGGCGATCCACGACATCTCCTTCTCGGTCGATGAGGGAGAGATCGTCACTCTGATTGGCGCGAACGGTGCGGGCAAGACGACGACGATGCGCACGATCTCGGGGCTGCTCCAGCCGTCGAGCGGATCCATCACGTTCGACGGCCAGGACATCACCAAGATGAAGGCGCACCTGCGGGTGGTCAAGGGCATCTCGCAGGCGCCGGAGGGTCGGGGGATCTTCCCCGGCATGACGGTGCTGGAGAACCTCGACATGGGCACGTTCGGACTGAAGAGCAAGTCGGGCGTCGCGGAGTCCTACGAGCGCGTGTTCTCGCTGTTCCCGCGGCTCGACGAGCGCAAGAAGCAGCTCGGCGGCACGATGTCCGGCGGCGAACAGCAGATGCTCGCGATCGGCCGTGCGCTGATGTCGCAGCCCCGTGTGCTGCTGCTGGACGAGCCCTCCATGGGACTCGCTCCGCAGTTTATCCGGCAGATCTTCAAGATCATCACGGAGATCAACGCGCAGGGCACGACCGTGCTGCTGGTGGAGCAGAACGCGAACCAGGCCCTCGCCAGAGCGCACCGCGCGTTCGTGCTCGAGACCGGGGCGATCACCCGCACCGGAACCGGCAAGGAGCTGCTCGCCGATCCGGCCGTGAAGGAGGCCTACCTCGGCGTGGGGTGAACCGTCCCTGAGCCTGTCGAAGGGCCTGCTCACACGAGAAGAACCGCGTCGTCCAGAGGGGGCGGCGCGGTTCTTCGTACGGGGCTCGTCAGTCCTTGCGGTAGCCGGAGCGGCCGAGCGAGAACAGCGCGCCGAAGCAGAGCACGGCGGCGCCGATCGTCATGAGGCCGATCAGCCAGGCCAGCGCTTCGGAGAGGAATGCACCATCGGTCATGCCGTACAGCCTACCGTCAGTGGCGCACGGCGAACTCGGGTAACATGGTGGGGTCCTCGGCGAGGGATGGCGCGCGTGCGCGCACATCCGTGATCGACGCGGCGAGCTCTGGCTCTCCTTCCGTCATGTCGAGACGACGCACTCAGACCACCGCGCAGCCCCTGTGCCGCGTGTGAACAAGGAGAACATCATGACTGAAGACAACAAGGTCGTCGCGGAGCTCCGCACCAGCTTCGGCAAGGGCTTCGCCCGTCGCCTCCGCGCCGCCGGCCAGATCCCCGCCGTCATCTACGGCCACGGCACCGACCCGGTGCACGTCGCCCTGCCCGGCCACCAGGTCGGCCTGCTCATCCGCCGCGCCAACGCGCTGCTCACCCTCGACATCGAGGGTCGTGCCGAGCTCGCCCTGGTCAAGGACGTGCAGAAGGACCCGGTGCACCAGATCATCGAGCACATCGACCTCCTGGTCGTGAAGAAGGGCGAGAAGGTCTCCATCGAGCTTCCCGTCGTCGTGGTGGGCGAGGCGTTCGCGGGCACCATCGTGCAGCTGGAGAACACCCACCTCGCCGTCGAGGCCGAGGCCACGCACATCCCGGAGAACGTCGAGGTCTCGGTCGAGGGTCTCGAGGACGGCGCGCACATCACCGCCGCCGACGTCAAGCTTCCCAAGGGCGTCACCCTGGCCGCCGACCCCGAGCTGCTCATCGTCGCCGTCTCGGCGCAGGCTGCGGCCGAGTCCGAGGACGAGACCGCTGAGGCCGCCTCGTCCGAGGGCGCCGCTGCGGAGTGATCCGCGGTTCGAATTTCTGACCGAGGGGGCGCGATCCGATCGCGCCCCCTTCGTCGTCCCAGGACGGGTTCCTGGCAGGCCGCGAATTCCGAGAGGATGGATCCATGGCGCAGACATGGCTGGTTGTCGGCCTCGGCAACCCGGGGGCGAAGTATGCGGCGACCCGGCACAACGTCGGGCAGATGGTCGTCGACGAGCTCGCGGCCCGTCGCGGGGAGACCTTCCGCGAGCACAAAGGCGGGGCCAGGGTCGTGGAGACCTGGGTGCGCCCGGGCGGCGACAAGCTCGTGCTCGCCAAGCCGAACAGCTTCATGAACGTCTCGGGAGCTCCGGTCGGCGCGCTCGCCCGGTTCTACTCGGTGGATCCGGACCGGATCGTGCTCGTGCACGATGAGCTCGACATCCCCTTCGACACGATCAAGCTCAAGGTCGGCGGGGGGCACGGCGGACACAATGGCATCCGAGACGTCGCGCGTGTGCTGACCACGCCCGATTTCCCGCGTGTGCGGGTGGGGATCGGCCGCCCTCCGGGGCGTCAGGATCCGGCCGACTGGGTGCTCTCCCCGTTCGGCGCGACCGAGCGTCCGAACCTCCCGATCCTCATCTCGGACGCGGCGGACGCCGTGGAGCTGCTGGTCGAGGACGGACTGCTCGCGGCGCAGCAGAAGCATCACGCGCCGCGGTGACCGGCGCCTGTCCTTCTTCGCCGGCGGGATCCGCGCGGTGTTTCGCGCGCAAGCCTTGTTTCGCGGGTCAGCGCTGTGTCGCCGCGAGACCCAGCGCGATGATGAAGGCGATGTAGCCCACGAGCGCGTAGACGAACGGTCCGAGCGCGGCGATGATGACGGCGGCGATGCCGGGCCCGCGTCCGCGCCGCTTGGCGATCGCGACGATGCCCTGCACGAGTGCCCAGATCCCGAGCGCGGTCGCCGTCCACGACGTGATCTCGACCCACAGCACGAGGTCGCGCACGGGGGTGAGGATGGACAGGTCGTCCGAGGAGACCCTGTTCTCGAGGTTCGTGAGGTCGGTCGAGGAGCCGATGCCATGGCCGACCTGCCAGGCCAGCACGGCGCCCACGATCGTGAGCACCACGGTGGCGAGGAGTGCGAGCAGCAGCGCCATACGGCCGAGCCCGGAGCCGCCTGCCGGCGGGGCCGTCGGGGCGTACGGGGTGGTGTAGCCGCCCGCGGGGCCGGAGAAGGCTCCGGGCGGTGCCTGGTAGACGGGCGCACCGGGCTGCTGCTGGTATCCGGGCGGAGCGACCGACGGCGCCGGATATCCCGGCGCGGTGGGCGGCGGAACGGGGCTGGACTGTTGCGGATCGGTCACGCGTTCATCCTAGGCTCGGCGGACGACGTGCGGTGAAGCGGCGTGCGGGGAGCGGCGCGGGTGGGCGGCGGCTGGTGCATGGCGTGCGTGAGGAGGATTGTTTTGTCCTCCACAGGTGGCGTTGCGGAGAGGTTCTGCACAGTTCGGAAACTCCGTCTGATCTGGGAGTTCGAATGTCGGTGTCCCCGGGTTGAATAAAGGCATGACATCTACCCCGACCGAGCTCCTGCGGCAGGTGGACAGCCTCCTGTCGGAGCTGTGCGCGTCGGTCGAGATGGGTGCCGGGTTGGACAGGGCCGACGCGGCAGATCTGTTGTCGGCGATGACCGCGGGCGGATCCGTGCGGCGCCGGTTGGATGCGGTGCTGACGGTAGTGACCGGGCAGGTCGCGGACCGGGATCGGCGTCTCGCTGAGGAGCGGGTGTCGCCCGCGGTGGGGTGCCGGGACGTGACCGAGCTGCTGCGGCGGGCGCTGCGGGTCGATGCGGGCACGGCACGGAGGTTCGTGCTCGCGGCGCGGGCCACGCATCGGGAGATGATCCTGTCCCGCGGTGAGCTCGGCCCGGCCGCGTACCCGGAGTTGGCTCGAGCGTTGCGTGAGGGGGTCGTCTCGGTGCCGGGGCTGCTTGCCGCGATCGGCCCGGTGGAACGGTCCGGCAACCGGATCGGTCCCGACGAGCGGGACGCGGTCGATGCTCTCCTCGCGGGCACCGCACGGGGTGAAGATCTGCCCGACGAGCACGGGCGCCCCGGGCCCGCCCCGTCCACAGACGAACTGGCCGACCTCTCCCGCGCCCTGATGCTGCGGCTCGATCCGGACGGTGCGGAGCCCGAGGATCGGGCCGGGGAACGCAACCGGTCGCTGCGGATCGGCGCCCTCCGGGATGGCCTGCACCCGGTCTCCGGCGGGCTGCTGCCCGAGGTCGCCGCCCAGTTGCAGCGGCTCTTCGACGCTGTGGGCAATCCGGCCGCAGACGACGCGCCTCCGGTCACCGCGAGCGGGGTCACCTTCGCACCCGCAGACGGTGGAGCGCGCGCTGGGGCTGGCGACGGCGATGAGGCTGCGGATCCGGCGGATGGTGCGGATCGTGTAGCGGATCCGGCGAACACGGCGGATCCTGCAGCGCTTCCGGATCCGGCGGATGAGCGCACACCGGCGCAGAAGCGTCACGACGCGCTCGCGATGATCCTGAACGTCGCCGCCGCGTCCGGCGGATTCCCCGAGCTCGGCGGTGCCGCACCGACCCTGGTCGTGTCCGTCACCGCGGACGACTACGCCTCCGGTCGCGGGCGGGCGTTCCTGGAGGGCAGCCACGACGACGTGCCGCTCACCGTCGCGCGGCACACGGCCTGTGCGGGCGGGATCCAACGGGTCCTGTTCGACGAACACGGGCAGATCGTCTCGATCGGCACCACCGCCCGCATCTTCAACGCCGTCCAACGCCGCGCGATCATCCTCCGCGACCGAGAATGCCTGATCCCCGGCTGCCACGTGCCCGCAACCTGGTGCGAGATCCACCACGTCACCGAATGGGCCGACGGCGGACCCACCCACACCAGCAACGGCGTCGCCCTCTGCTGGCACCACCACCGCACCCTCGACACCTCCGGATCGCAGATCCGGATGAACCACGGCGTCCCCGAAATCCACGGACCCCACTGGTGGGACCCCCACAGCACCTGGCACCGCCCCCGCACCCGAGGCGGCGACCCCCGACGAACCCGCCACGCTCTCACCGGAACCCTCGCACCACCCGGCTGAGCTCCGCGGTAGGCCGCGGCGTCCGATGACGATGGGCGACGGGCCCGCGTTGCTCGACCCCACCCGGGCGCCGTGTCGGCGGTGGCGCATAGACTCTTCCGGTGACTGTGCAGGGGATCATCCGCGCTCTGGAAGAGGAGGCGTCCGGTTTCAGGGACGCCCTGAGCTGGGCGCAGACCGACGCCGACCTGCTGGCGAGCGCCGGAATGGACGCGCCCATGCTCGCGGGGCTCCTGGAGCGCCGGTCCGCGGCGGGGAGGCCCGCGGCGCTGCTCGTCATCGCTCCGACCGGACGGCGCGCCGAGTCGCTCGCCGCCGCACTCGGCTCCTACCGTCCCGATGCGGAGATCCTGTCCTTCCCCGCGTGGGAGACGCTCCCGCACGAGCGGCTCAGCCCCAGCCCCGACACCGTCGGACGGCGTCTCGAGGTGCTGCGCCGGATGCGGGTCTGGTCGGGGGAGCGGCCGCTCGTCGTCGTCGCCTCGGTGCGTGCGGCGCTCCAGCCCGTCGCCGCCGGGCTCGGTGACGTCGAGCCGCTCGAGCTCACGGTCGGGGGCCGCGGGTACGACCTCGACGGTGTGGCGGCCTCGCTCGTCGAACGCGCGTATTCCCGGGTCGACATGGTCTCCCGCCGTGGGGAGTTCGCCGTGCGCGGCGGCATCCTCGATGTCTTCCCGCCCACCGCCGAGCACCCCTCCCGGGTCGAGTTCTTCGGCGACGAGGTGGATCAGATCCGCCTCTTCTCCGTCGCGGATCAGCGCTCTCTTCCGGCCGCGCCCTCCGGGGTCTCACTGCCGGCCAGCCGCGAGCTGCTGCTGACCGCCGAGGTCAGAGAGCGCGCCGGCGCCCTCGTCGACGCCTTCCCCGGTATCGCCGGCATGCTCCAGAAGATGGCGGAGGGGATCCCGGTCGAGGGCATGGAGTCGCTCCTGCCCGTCGTCGCGGGCCCTGTCGTGCCGCTGACGGACTACCTCCCCGAGAACGCCGCCGTCGCGCTCGTGGATCCGGAGCGTTCCGGCGCCCGCGCGGCGAGCCTCGGCGAGACGAACCGCGAGTTCCTCGACGCCGCGTGGAGCGCTGCGACCGCCGGCGCCTCGGCGCCGATCGACCTGCAGACCGGCGATTTCCTCTCGGTCGCAGAGCTGCGGACGGCCGTGCACGAGCGGGGCGGAGTGTGGTGGCGGCTGAGCGCCTTCGACGCCGGCTCCGAGGACGCGGCGTACGACCAGGGGGCCGATGGCGTGAGCGCCGCGCCCATCCCGTCGTTCCACGGCAACGTCGACGGCGCGATCGAGTTCACCGCTGGCCGCGTCGCCGAGGGGTGGCGGGTCGTGCTCGTCGCATCGGGACCCGGTCTCGTCGATCGCGCTCGCGACGTGCTCGCCGACCGCGGTGTGGCGGCCCGGGTGGTCGACGGCCTTCCTGACGTGCCCGACGCCGGAGTCGCGACGCTCGTCACGGGCGCCATCGAATCGGGCTTCCAGATCACCGCCGCGAAGATCGCGGTGCTGACCGAGAACGAGTTCTACGGTCGCACGATCGGCGGCGACACCCGCGTCGTGAAGAAGCTCGCCTCGCGGCGCAAGAACGTCGTGGATCCGATGCAGCTGAAGGCGGGCGACTTCGTCGTGCATCAGACGCACGGCATCGCGCGCTTCGTGGAGATGACCCAGCGCGAGGTTTCCTCGGGCGGACGGAACGCCGTGAAGACGACCCGGGACTACCTGCTGCTCGAGTACGCCCCGGCCAAGCGCGGCTACCCGGGCGACAAGCTGTACGTGCCCACCGATCAGCTCGACCTGCTCTCGAAGTACGTCGGCGGCGAGGCGCCGACGCTGTCCAAGATGGGCGGCAGCGACTGGGCCGCCGCGAAGGGCAAGGCGCGCAAGGCCGTGCGCGACATCGCGGTCGAGCTCGTGAAGCTGTACTCGGCGAGGATGGCGGCGAAGGGCTACGCCTTCGGGAAGGACACGCCCTGGCAGCGCGAGCTGGAGGAGGCCTTCCCGTTCGCGGAGACCCCGGATCAGCTGCAGACCATCGACGAGATCAAGGCCGACATGGAGCGGCCCATCCCGATGGACCGGCTGCTCTCCGGTGATGTGGGCTTCGGCAAGACCGAGGTCGCCGTCCGGGCCGCGTTCAAGGCGATCCAGGACGGCAAGCAGGTCGCCATGCTCGTGCCGACGACCCTGCTCGTCAAGCAGCACATCGAGACGTTCACGGAGCGCTTCGCGGGCTTCCCGGTCAAGGTGCGACCGCTCTCGCGCTTCCAGACGGACAAGGAGGCCCGGCTCACGCTCGACGGCCTGCTGGAGGGATCCGTCGACATGGTGATCGGCACCCACCGGATCCTCACCGATCAGGTCATGTTCAAGGATCTGGGCCTCATGATCGTCGACGAGGAGCAGCGCTTCGGCGTCGAGCACAAGGACGCGCTCAAGAAGATGAAGACCAACGTCGACATCCTCGCCATGAGCGCCACTCCGATCCCGCGCACGCTCGAGATGGCGGTCACCGGCATCCGCGAGATGTCGACCCTGCAGACCCCGCCGGAGGACCGGCATCCGATCCTCTCGTTCGTCGGGCCGAAGAGCGACAAGCAGGTCGCCGCGGCGATCCGCCGCGAGATCCTCCGCGAGGGGCAGATCTTCTACGTGCACAACCGCGTGCAATCGATCCAGCGCGTCGCGAGCGAGCTCGCCGAGCTCGTGCCGGAGGCGCGGATCGCCGTCGCGCACGGCCAGATGGGCGAGCACCAGCTCGAGCAGGTCGTCGACGACTTCTGGGAGCGCAAGTTCGATGTGCTGGTCTCGACGACCATCATCGAGACCGGCCTTGACATCTCGAACGCCAACACGATCATCATCGACCGTGCCGACCGCTACGGCCTGAGCCAGCTGCACCAGCTGCGCGGGCGCGTGGGGCGCGGCAGGGAGCGCGCCTATGCGTACTTCCTCTACGACGAGATGAAGCCGCTGAGCGAGACGGCGGCCGACCGGCTGCAGACGATTGCGGTGAACAACGACCTCGGATCCGGCATGCAGGTCGCTCTCAAGGACCTCGAGCTGCGCGGCGCCGGCAACCTTCTGGGCGCGGAGCAGGCCGGCCACATCGCCGGCGTCGGCTTCGACCTGTACCTGCGCATGATCGGCGAGGCCGTCGCGACGTTCCGCGGCGAGGAGACCGAGACCGGTGCCGAGCTGCGTCTCGAGCTGCCCGTGGACGCGAGGATCCCCGACTCCTACATCGACAGCGAGCGGCTGCGCCTGGAGGCCTATCAGAAGCTGTCCAGCGCGGCGACCGCGACCGCGACCGACGATGCGATCGACCGCGTGGTGGAGGAGCTCACGGACCGGTACGGCGCACCGCCGGCCGAGGTGGAGGGCCTCGTCGCGATCGCCCGGCTGCGGCGTCGTGCCGCGCGCGCCGGCCTCACCGACGTGGTGGCGATGGGGTCGAACCTCCGGGTCGCTCCCGCTCGGTTCGAGGACTCGATGAAGGTGCGCCTGCAGCGTCTGTATCCGCAGGCCAAGCTCGTCGGCGGGGGCGAGGCGGTCGTGGTGCCGATGCCCGGCGCCGATCGGGCCGAACCTCTCGAGTGGGTGAGCCAGCTGCTGACGGCGCTGTTCCCCGAGCCGGCCCCCGCGGCGCCCGTCGCCGCGGCCGCATCGACGGGCGCCGCCGGATGAGCGTCGAAGAGCCGCGGTGGCGCTGGCTCTCCACGCGCGAGGTGCACCGCGGGCGCGTGCGGATCGACGCCGACGAGGTCGAGCTCCCCGACGGCGCGCGCACGGTATACGAGGTCGATCGCAGCGCGCCGTACTCCGTGGCCGTACTCGTGGTGCTCGGAGGCGACGTCGTGCTGGCGCGGCAGTACCGCTACCCGATCGACCGCTGGATCCTCGATCTGCCCGGCGGCGCGGGGACGTCGACCGAGTCGCCCGAGGCCGCGGCCCGGCGCGAACTCGAGGAGGAGCTGGGGCTCATCGCCGACGAGCTCACGCCGCTGCACGTCTTCGCGATGAACCCCGGGCGCAGCGTCTGGAAGACGCACCTATTCTTCGCCACGGCGGTGCGGCGCGGGCATGCCGCGACGGACGATGCGGCGGAGCAGGTGCGCAGCGTGCGCATGCCGCTCGCGGAGCTCGACCGCCTCCTCGCCGAGGGCGAGATCCTGGACCCCGCGCTGCTCGTGGCGCGCACGATGGCCGCCGCGAAGGGCTTGCTGCCGCCCGTCGGGGGCTGACGACTCAGCGTCCAGCCTTTAGCGCACCGTGGCGCGCGGGTCAACGGGGTGGACCGGGCGGATCCCTCAGCGCACGCTGGAGCCATGTGGACCCTTCTGATCATCCTGCTCATCGTGTGGCTGGGGCTCTCGATCCTCGGCTTCGTCGTCAAGGGCCTGGTCTGGTTGGCCGTCCTGGGGATCGTGCTGTTCCTCGCGACGCTCGTGGTCGGCCTGATCCGCGGCAACCGCGGCAGGAGCTGACGACCGCCGCTAGTCTGGCGGCATGATCTACGAGCACCTCGGGGCTCGGCCCCGCATCCACGACACCGCGGTCGTGGCACCGTCGGCCGTGATCTCCGGCGACGTCACCATCGGGGAGAACTGCCAAGTGCTGCACGGCGCCGTGATCACGGCGGAGGGCGGCCCGATCACGCTCGGCGAGCACGTGATCGTGATGGAGAACGCGCTCATCCGCGCCACCGCGGCGAACCCCGTGCACATCGGCGACCAC
Organism: Microbacterium sp. 05N427; assembly: GCF_056397105.1. Taxonomy (NCBI): domain Bacteria; kingdom Bacillati; phylum Actinomycetota; class Actinomycetes; order Micrococcales; family Microbacteriaceae; genus Microbacterium; species Microbacterium sp. 05N427. Next base: position 171,912 of record NZ_JBFTMT010000005.1, on the reverse strand, counting down.
GTGCTGGTGGGGCCGATGGCGAGCATCTCGGGGGCGACGATCGCGGAGGAGGTCTTCCTCGCCACGGGCACCCGGATCTTCAACGGCGCCGTGATCGGGGAACGCAGCGAGGTGCGCATCAACGCCGTCGTGCATCTGCGCACGACCCTGCCGCCCGAGACCGTCGTGCCGATCGGCTGGGTCGCGGTCGGCGACCCCGTACGCATACTCTCGCCCGAGCGGCATGAGGAGATCTGGGAGGCGCAGCACGAGCTCGACTTCCCCGGCTACGTCTTCGGCGTCGACCGCTCGACCCCCGACCTCATGGTCCAGCTCACGGAGCGCTACGCGCGCTCGCTTGCGCGCCACGCCGACGACCACGCGCTCTGACCCCCCCCGATCCCTGCTCCCGCTCCGAACGAAGGAATCGCCGTGCAAGAACACACAGGGGGACTCGTGCGCCCCGACGTCACTACATCCGACGCCATCCTCATCGCACACGAGCTCTGGGGCATCGTCGTCACGGCGTCCGAGCTCGGCAGCAATCAGGACCGCAACTTCCTCCTGACCGAGTCCGACGGAACCCGCAGTGTGCTCCGGATCGACAACCCCGCCTTCCCTGACAGCGCCAGGGACGCTCAGCACGCCGCCCTCGACGCGTACCGCGCCGCCGGCGTGCAGGTGCCCGCGGCGCTGCCGGGTCTGGATGGCGCCCTGACGCAGCGCTGGCGCGGCTTCGCGGTACGACGCAGCGCCTTCGCCGAGGGCGAGGCGATGGTCGATGCCGGCTACTTCGCGCCGGTCGTGCTGCGGGAGTTCGGATCCCTCGCCGCTGCCTCCGTGAACGCGCTCGCCGCGCTGGATCACCCGGGTCTTGACCGTCCGCAGATGTGGGACATGCGCGTGGCGGCGGACGAGGCGCGCGGGCTGCTGCCCTCGATTGCGGACCCGGCGCTGCAGCGGAGGGTGTCCGCAGCGATCGCCGAGGCGGGTCGAGTGCTGCGGGACGTCGCCGGGGAACTCCCCGTGCAGCCGATCCACGGCGACCTCACGGACGACAACGTCATGGGCGTGCGCGGCGCGGACTCCCGGCTGCACCCCCGCACCGTGCTCGACCTCGGCGATCTCGCCCTGGGCTGGCGCGTGGCCGAGCTCGCCGTGTGCGCGTCGTCGATGCTGCATCATGAGCCGGAGCGCCCGCTGCGCGTGCTCGAGACCATCGCCGCCTTCCACGCCGAAGCGCCGTTGAGCGAGGCGGAGGCGCGTGCGGTCTGGCCGCTCATCGCGCTGCGCGCCGGGCTTCTCGTCGCGAGCGGCTGGCGGCAGTTGGAGATCGACGGTGACAACGCCTACGCCAGGGAGCGGATCGCGGGGGAGCAGGCGATCTTCGACGCCGCGACCGCCGTGCCGCTCGTCGAGGCTGTCGAGCAGGTGCTCGCGGTGCTGGACTTCCCGCCCGAGCTGGCGCAGCCTTCTGCGGTGCAGGGCGCGGCTCCGCTGCTGTCTCTCCTGCCCGAGCTCGGTGGCGAGGTCGTCGTCCTGGATCCGGGTACGGAGTCCGAGGCGCTCGCGTCGGGCGCCTGGCTCGCGCCCGACGCGGAGGATGCGCTCATCCGCGGCGCCCTCGCAGAGGGGGCCGCGGCCGCGGTCATGCCCTACGGCGTGTACCGGCTCACGCGGACGACGCTCGACACGACGGATGCGGCCGCGACCTGGCCGATCGGCACTGCGATCCATCTGCCCGCCGGCCCCCGGCTGGCGCTCGCGGCCCCGGTCGACGGCGAGATCATGGCATCACCGGACGGGATCACTCTGATCACGACGGCGGACGGCTGGCGGTGCGAGATCCGCGGCGCGCAGTCGTCGTCGGAGAACGGCGCCGAGGTGGCGCACGGGGACCGCATCGGGTGGGTTCCGGAGAGCGCAGGGCGGCGCACTCTGGTCGTCACGGTCATCGCGGACGGCACGGATGCGCTCGTGGGCGAGGCCGACGACGCACCCCTCGTGGAGTCCGACCGCGTCCCGACCTGGCGCCGGCTCTCGACCGATCCGGCAGGGATCCTCGGACTGCCAGCGCTGAGCCAGTCCGACGATGCGGCGGACGAGCTCGCACGGCGGGCCCGCATCTTCGCGAGCGCCCAGGAACGCTACTACGAACGCCCTCCGCAGATCGAGCGGGGCTGGCGGCACCACCTGGTGGACACCACGGGCCGGGCGTACGTCGACATGGTCAACAACGTGACAGGGCTCGGGCACGGGCACCCGCGCGTCGCCGACGCGGTGAACCGGCAGATCCGCATCCTGAACACCAATTCCCGGTTCCTGTACCGCGAGCTCGCGGAGTACAGCGAGCGGCTTCTCGCGCTGCTGCCCGAGGGCAGCGGGCTGGACACGGTGCTGCTCGTGAACAGCGGATCCGAGGCGGTCGATCTCGCACTCCGGCTCGCGCAGGCGGCCACCGGGCGCAGGACGCTCGTCTCCCTGCGCGAGGCGTACCACGGCTGGACCATGGCGAGCGATGCCGTCACCACGAGCGCCTACGACAACCCCGACGCCCTGGCCACGCGCCCGGACTGGGTGCACGTGGCCGATGTCCCCAACCGCTTCCGCGGCACCTATCGCGGTGAGGGGACGGGACCGCGGTACGCCGCCGATCTGGGAGCCGATCTCGACCGACTCGCCGCCGAGGGGCGTCCGGTGGCGGGCTTCATCTGCGAGTCGGTGCTCGGGAACGCCGGTGGCGTGATGCTGCCCGATGGGTACCTGGCGGAGGCCTATGCGCGCGTGCGCGCCGCCGGCGGGCTGTGCATCGCCGACGAGGTGCAGGTCGGATTCGGACGGATGGGTTCCTCGTTCTGGGGCTTCGAGCAGTCCGGCGTCGTGCCGGACATCATCACGATCGCGAAGCCGATGGGAAACGGATACCCGATCGGCGGGGTGATCACATCGCAGCGCGTGGCCGACGCGCTCGCCGCGCAGGGGCAGTTCTTCTCATCCGCAGGCGGGAACCCGCTCAGCTGCCGGGTCGGCCTCGCGGTGCTCGACGCGATGGCGGAGGAGGGCCTGCAGGAGAACGCCAGGATCGTAGGAGCGCGTCTGGCCGAAGGCTTCCGCGCGCTCGCCGCACGTCATCCGCTGATCGGTCCTGTGCACGGCGAGGGGCTGTACCTCGGCGTGGAGCTGGTCCGCGATCGGGAGAGCATGGAACCGGCGGCCGCCGAGGCCGCGGCGATCTGCGAACGGCTCCGCGAGCTGGGCGTGATCGTGCAGACCACCTCGGAACGCTCCAACGTGCTGAAGATCAAGCCGCCGCTGTGCCTGACGGCGCAGAGCGCCGACCTGGTCCTCGCGGCGGTGGACCGAGCGCTCACCGGGGGCTGGTGAGGGGACGGCCTCCACGCGGAAGCCGTCCCCTCACCTCGCTCCGATGATCTCCGACCCCGCGTCACGCCTGCTGGGTGGGCAGGATCACCACCTGGCGCAGGTTGACGTTGGCCGGGCGGGTCACCACGAAGTCCACGAGGTCGGCGATGTCATCGGCCGAGATCGCCTCGATCGCGTCGAACATCGAGGCGAGCTCTGCGCTCAGGCGCTCGTTGCCGATGTGCGTGCCGAGCTCGGTCTGGGTGAGTCCCGGTTCGATGTTCGTCACGCGCACGCCGTGGCGCGCCACCTCGGTGCGCTGCATGGCGGACAGAGCGGTCACCGCCGCCTTCGTCGCGGCGTACACCGCGTAGTCGGGGAACGTCACGTGAGCCGCGATCGAGGAGATGTTGACGATGTCCCGCGATCCGCGCCCTTCCGCCTCCAGCAGGTCGGGAAGCACGGCCCGGGTGACGCGGAGCAGCCCGCTGAGGTTCGTGTCGATCATGCGGTCCCACTCATCGGTGCGCCCGTCGGCGAGGGGATTGGGCAGCATCACGCCGGCGGAGTTGACCAGGACGTCGATCGGACCGAACTCGCGATGGATCCGCTCGACGGCGGCGGCGACCTCCGAGTCGGAGGTGATGTCCGCGGGGACGGCCAGGATCCGCCCTGCAGACGCGGAGTCGGCGGAGGCGGCCGCGAGGGCTGTGAGACGGTCCTCCCGGCGCCCGAGGGCCGCGACCGAGGCGCCGAGAGCGGCGAGATGCGCGGCGATCGCCGCGCCCATGCCGCTGCCGGCTCCGGTGACGAGGGCGATGCGTCCGGAAAGGGGGAGCGAGGGAGTGGAAGAAGTGTTCATGAGCACCAGCCTGCGCAGAGCGCCCGCCGGCGGGAACGTCCCGATGAACCTGGGTCTGTCAGGGCCACCTTCCGGGAGCGCGCAGCGGCGATACTGAGACCATGACATCGGAGATCGGCGAGTTCCTCCGCGCGAAGCGCGAACGGGTCGCGCCCGAGGAGCGCGGCCTGCCCGCCGGCGGCCAGCGACGCGTGCCGGGCCTGCGGCGCGAGGAGGTCGCGCTGCTGGCGGGGATCAGTCCCGACTACTACGTGCGTCTGGAGCAGGGGAGGGCACGGGCGGCATCCGACCAGGTGCTGGACGCGATCTCCCGTGTGCTGAGCCTGGACGATGTCGAGAGCGACCATCTCCGGGTGCTCGCCCGTCCCGCGGCCCCGCTCCGGGCGGCTCGACCGTCCGCCGCCCCCGCCGCCCGCCCCGGAGTGCGGGCGCTGCTCGACGCGATGCCGCAGGTGCCGGCGTTCGTGCTGGGACCCGCGATGGACGTGCTCGCCGTGAACCTGCTCGGCGAAGCGCTGATCGCGCTCCCCGAAGGGCCGCGCAACATGGCCCGCCATGTCTTCCTGGATCCGACCTCCCGCGCCTATTACCCCGAATGGGACAAGGTCGCCCGCGAGACGGCGGCGCATCTGCGCCGTATGGCGGGGCTGCTTCCGGATGCCAGGGAGATCGCCGCGCTGATCGGCGAACTCACGATCGGAAGCGACGAGTTCGTGCGCGCCTGGGCGCGGCAGGAGGTGGTCGTGAAGACTCACGGCAGCAAGCTCGTCGATCACCCCGAGGTCGGGCGCCTCTCGCTCGACTACGAGACGCTCGCCCTTCCCGACGAGCAGGCGCTCATGCTCGTGACGTACACGGCCGCCGACGAGAGGACGGCCGACGCGCTGCGGACGCTGGGATCCTGGGCGGCGAGTGGTACGGGGGTGGGCGCCGCCGAGCGCCCGCGCCTCGCCGACGATCTCGATCGCGCCCCCACGGCGGGGCACTGACCGCACCGACGCGCGAAGCGCCGGCCCGCTCGAGGGCGGACCGGCGCTTCAACGTTCAGGGCGCGGGATCAGATGACGCCCTGCGCGAGCATGGCGTTCGCGACCCGCTCGAAGCCGGCGATGTTCGCCCCGGCGACGTAGTCGCCCGGAACGCCGTAGCGCTCGGCGGCCTCGAACGCCGCGTGGTGGATGTCGGCCATGATGTCGCGCAGCTTCTGCTCGCTGTCGTCGAAGCCCCAGCGCTGCCGCGCCGCGTTCTGACTCATCTCCAGCGCGGAGGTGGCCACGCCGCCGGCGTTCGCGGCCTTGCCGGGGGCGAACAGCACGCCCGCGTCCTGGAAGGCCGCGACGGCCTCGGGGGTGCTCGGCATGTTGGCGCCCTCGGAGACGGCGCGCACGTCGTTCGCGATCAGGGCCGCAGCGCCCTCGCCGTCCAGCTCGTTCTGCGTGGCGGAGGGAACCGCGATGTCCACGGGGACCTCCCAGACGGATCCGCCCTCGACGAAGCGCGCGCCGGGGCGGCGCTTCGCGTACTCGACGATGCGGCCGCGCTCGACCTCCTTGATCCGGCGCAGCAGGTCCACATCGATGCCGGCGTCGTCCACGACGTACCCGGAGGAGTCCGAGGCGGTCACGGCCACGGCGCCCAGCTGCGTGGCCTTCTGGATCGCGTAGATCGCGACGTTGCCGGATCCGGAGACCCCCACGCGCTTGCCATCGAGGGACTCGCCGTGCACGGCCAGCATCTCCTGGGCGAAGAACACCGCGCCGTAGCCGGTGGCCTCTGTGCGCACCTGCGCCCCGCCCCAGCCGATGCCCTTGCCCGTGAACATGCCGGACTCGTGGCGGTTGGTGATCTTACGGTACTGGCCGAACAGGTAGCCGATCTCGCGGCCGCCTACACCGATGTCTCCCGCGGGGACGTCGGTGTGCTCGCCGAGATGGCGGTACAGCTCGTTCATGAAGGACTGGCAGAACCGCATGATCTCGGCGTCGCTGCGGCCGTGCGGGTCGAAGTTCGAGCCGCCCTTGCCGCCGCCGATGCCCTGGCCGGTGAGCGCGTTCTTGAAGATCTGCTCGAAGCCGAGGAACTTGATGATCGAGATGTTCACCGAGGGGTGGAAGCGCAGACCGCCCTTGTACGGACCGAGCACGGAGGAGTACTGCACGCGGTAGCCGCGGTTCACCTGCAGCTTGCCGTTGTCGTCGACCCACGGCACCCGGAAGATCACCTGGCGCTCCGGCTCGACGAGGCGCTCCAGCACCCCCGCGTCGACGTATTCGGGGTGGCGCTCCAGGACGGGGCCGATCGAATGCAGCACTTCGTGCACGGCCTGGTGGAACTCCGGCTCGTTCGGGTTCAGCGCGCGGACGCCGTCGAAGACGGGCTGGGCGAGGTCGGAGAGCGGATGGAAGTCGACAGTGGTGGTCTGGGTCACGCGGGGGATGCTTTCTGACGAAGAGACAAGGGCGAGCGCTGTCGATCGTGTCGTGCGCGACGTGCCGGATGCGGCAGAGCTCTCACTCTAACCCGCACCACGGCGCGCCCTGCGCCGTGCGACGGCGGCAGCGAGAATGGCTGATCAGCCCGTGTTCTGCAGACCGGCGGCTACCCCGCTGACGGAGAGCAGCAGCAGGCGCTGCAGCTCGGGATCCGGCGCCGGAGCCGACTCGTCGGCATCGCGGAGGCCGCGCAGAGCCCGCAGCTGGAGCAGCGAGAGCGCGTCCACGTAGGGGCTCCGCATCGCGACCGCACGCTGCAGGATCGGCTTGTTCTCCAGCAGACGCTCGCCTCCGGTGAGCCGGATCACCCAGGAGCGGGTGAGGTCCATCTCCTCGAGCACGAGCCCGGCGAGGTCGTCGCGATCGCCGAGGCCGAGGTAGCGGCGGGCGATGCGCGGATCCGTCTTCGCGAGGCTCATCGCCACGTTGTCGACCATCGTGCGCAGCAGCGGCCACTCCCGGTACGCCGTGCGCAGCAGCTCTTCGTCGCCGACGGCTTCGAGAGCCGTGCCGAGGCCGAACCAGCCGGCCAGGTTGATCCGCGCCTGCGTCCAGGCGAACACCCACGGGATCGCCCTCAGGTCCTCGAGGGATTCGACCGACAGCCCGCGGCGGGCCGGGCGCGAGCCGAGCGCGAGCAGCCCGACCTCCTCCATTGGGGTCACGGTGGCGAACCAGGGCGCGAAGCCCTCCGCCTTCACGAGCGAGAAGAAGCGATCGCGGGAGGCGCGATCCATGGTCGCGGCGACCTCCGCGAACCGCTCCGCGGCGGCGCTGTTGCGCTGCTCGACCCCGGGAGAGGAGGCGAGCAGCGTCGCCGCCGTCACCTGGTCGATGTGCCGCATCGCGATCGCGGGCTCGCCGTAGCGCGCGAAGATGACCTCGCCCTGCTCTGTCAGCTTGAACCGGCCGTCCACGGAGTGCGGCGGCTGGGCGAGGATCGCCGAGTTCGCAGGGCCGCCGCCGCGCCCGAGGGCGCCGCCGCGGCCATGGAACAGGGTGAGCTCGATGCCCTCGCGCTGCGCCCAGGCGGCGATCTCGGCCTGCGCCTCGTACAGGGCGAGGTTCGCGGCGACGGGGCCGACGTCCTTCGAGGAGTCGGAGTAGCCGAGCATGACCTCGAGGCGCCGACCCGTCTCGGCCAGCCGGGCCGCGAAGGCCGGGTGGGTGACGATCTCGGCGAGGATCGCCGGCGCCGCCTGCAGGTCGGCGAACGTCTCGAACAGGGGCACCACGTCGAGCACGGGCCCGTCGCCGGCGCACGCGTACTGCGCGAGTCGGTGCACGTTCGCGAGGTCCTGGGCCGAGCGCGTGAACGAGACGACGTAGCGACCCGCGGCGCGGGGACCGTAGGTGCGCTGGATCTCCCGGACGGCGCGGAAGACGGCCAGGACCTCCTCGGTCTCTGCGCTGAGGGATCCGGATCCCTCTCGCTGCGCGTCGGCGGGCTCGGCGTCCGTCCGATGCGCAGCCTCATCGAGCTCGGCCAGCGCGCGGGCGTGCACCTGCGAGTGCTGGCGCACCTCCAGCTCGGCGAGGTGGAAGCCGTAGGTCTGCACCTGCCAGATGAGGTGCTGCACGCCGCCGAACGCGTGCCGGCGGGCGCCGGCGGCCTCGAGCGACGACTGCACCGTGCGCAGGTCGGCGAGCAGCTGCTCGGGATCCGTGTATCCGCCGTCGTCGCCGCGGCGGGTGGTCGCGACACGATGGGCGAGCAGCAACAGGATCCGCCGGTGCGGCTCCGAAGGGGAGCGCGTGGCGACCTCGCCGGCGACATCGGGGTGGGAGGCCTGCAGCGCGTCCCACAGCGCGGTCGCCTCGGCGGAGGGCGGCGTGCCCTCGGCATCCAGCGTCAGGGTGCGTCCGATCCGCTCCAGCGCGCGCTCGAGGCCGCGCAGGACGTGGTCGGACGCGATGGCCGCAGCCTCGCGGGTCACCGCGGCGGTCACGAACGGGTTGCCGTCGCGGTCGCCGCCGACCCAGGTGCCGATGCGCACGAAGGCGGGCACGATGGGGGCGGAGGATCCGGACTCCTCGCCGCGCAGCACATCGTCGATGCGGCGGTACACGTGCGGGACGGTCGCGAACAGCGTCTCGTCGAAGACGCTCATGACCGTGCGCACCTCGTCGGTCGGGGCCGGCTTCTGCGCGCGCAGCGGGGCGGTGCGCCAGAGGGTGTCGACCTCTTCCAGCATGCGCCGGCGAGCGCGGTGCGCTTCCGGGCCGCCCTCGGCTGCGGCGTCGTGCGCGCTCAGCAGCTCGGCGAGGCGCCGGATGCTCGAGGAGACAGCGCGACGGCGGGCCTCGGTGGGGTGAGCCGTGAACACGGGATGGAATCGCAGCGCGCCCAGCCGGCGGCGGGCCTCGTCCTCGCCGACCTCGGCGCTCAGCTGCGCGAAGGCGCCGGCGACCGTGTCGGTGGAGGTGGGGTCGTCACCGCGCTCGCGGAGCACGCGCACGCGCTGGTGCTCCTCGGCGAGGTTCACGAGGTGGAAGTAGGCGGTGAAGGCCCTGGCCACCTCGTCGGCGCGCTGCACCGTGAACTCCTCGGCGATGCGGGTCGCGCGGTCGAAGGCCTCGGCGGACTCGTCGGTGTAGGCCTCGATCGTGGCCTGGCGCAGGCGTTCGACGTCGTCGAACAGGTCGTCGCCGCCGGATTCGCGCAGCACCTGGCCGAGCAATGCGCCGAGCATGCGCACGTCGGCGCGCATCGCCTCGGGCAGCTCACGCCCTGCCTCGAACCGGCCGACGATGCGGATGGCTTCAGTATGGGTTGTGTCGGGGGTCACGGTTCGAGCGTAAACCGATGCTGTGCGCGCGACGAACGCGTGACGTTCCGCGGCGAGAGGCAGGCCATCTCGGGCGCTCCGCCTCGTTGCAGCGCCTGTCCGCGCGATACGGTGGGAGGGATGAGCCGCACGACTCGCCTTCTCCGATCCGCCCAGTTCCCCGCGATCCTGCTGCTCCTGGCCGCAGGGCTCGGACTCCTGCTGGCCAACCTGCCTTCGCATGATGCGGTCGCCGGGATCCTCGACGCGCACCTCGCCGTGCCCGGCACGGGACTCGACCTCTCGGTCGAGCACTGGATCTCCGACGGGATCCTCGCGATCTTCTTCTTCGTCGTCGCCTTGGAACTGCAGTTCGAGCTCACCCGCGGCGAACTGAACAGCCCGCGTGCGGCTGTCCAGCCCGCGATCGCCGCGGCCGGCGGCATCCTGGTCCCGATCGCGGTGTACCTGGTGATCGCGGGCGGCGGACCCAGCGTCACGGGCTGGCCCATCCCGACCGCGACCGATATCGCCTTCGCGCTCGGCGTGCTCGCGGTGTTCGGGCGCGGTCTGCCGTCGGCGGTGCGCGTCTTCCTGCTCGCCCTCGCGATCCTCGACGACATCGTCGGGATCGTCTTCATCGCCGTGCTGTTCGCCGACGGCCTTGATCTGGTGCGGCTGGGCCTGGGGATCGTGGCCGTGATCGTGTTCGCGGTGCTGAGCCGGACGCTGCAGCGGCGCCGGCGTCTGGACCCGCTCATCGTGACGCTCATGATCATTGTCGGCATCGTCGCATGGGCCCTCTTCGCCCTCTCCGGCGTGCATGCGACGATCGCCGGGGTCATGCTCGGGCTCGTGATGGCACCGCGCGCGTCGGAGCGCACCAGGCACACGCTGGAGCCGTGGGTGAACGGTCTGGTCCTGCCGCTGTTCGCATTCGTCGCGGCTTTCGTGGTGATCCCGCAAGTGCCGCTGTCGGCCCTGTCGCCCGCCTTCTTCGGCATCCTCATTGCTCTGCCGGTCGGCAAGCTCCTCGGCATCTCGCTGTTCGGGCTCGTGGCGCAGCGGATCCGTCCGCGAGGCACGCCGCCGACGATCCGGTTCCCCGATCTGCTCGCGGCCGGCGCACTCGGCGGCATCGGGTTCACCGTGTCGCTGCTGCTGGCCAACCTCGCCTTCGCGACGCAGGCGGAGGTCCGCGACGAGGCGGTCCTGGCGGTGCTGCTCGGTTCGATCGTCTCACTCGTCCTCGGCGCCGCCCTGGTGTCGTGGCGGGCCAAGGTGCACCGTGCCGCTGGCGCCTCCGACGAGGAATTCGGCGACGATGACGACCTCTGGGTCGCGCACACGGACGAGGTGCGGACCCAGGCGGATCGAGAGGAGCGGTTCGATGAACGGCACGACGGACCAGGGACGCACTGAGGACCCGCTCCGGGCCGCTGCGGAGGTCATGCGGCAGGTGCGGGAGCGCTGCGTGTGGTCGCAGGCGATGACCCACCGCGAACTCGTGCCGTACCTCGTCGAGGAGTCCGCCGAGCTCATCGACGCCGTCGAGCGGAACGACCGCGCTGAGCTGCGCGAGGAGCTCGGCGACCTGCTCTGGCAGGTGCTGTTCCACGCGGCGATCGCGGCGCAGGATCCGCAGGATCCGTTCGACATCGACGACGTCGCGCGCACCCTGACCGAGAAGATGACCCGGCGCCACCCGCACGTGTTCGGCGACGCGATCGCACGCACGCCCGAGGAGGTGCTCGTGCACTGGAACGCCGCGAAGGCGGCGGAGAAGCACGAGCGCCGCAGCGTGCTGGACGGCATCCCGCCGGGCATGCCCGCGCTCGCCCGCGCGCAGAAGATCCTCGGCCGCGCCGCGAAGGCGGGCGTCGAGGTCTCAGAGGATCCCGCCGTCGAGGACCGAGAGGAAGCGCCTCCGGCGACCGTCGGACCCACCCCGGCGCCCCCCGCGGAGCCCGTCCCGCCCACCGAGGCGGAGCTCGGCGATCAGCTGCTGACCCTCGTCGTGGCGGCTCGCACCCACGGCTGGGACGCCGAGCGCGCCCTGCGCCAGCGCATCAGAATCCTCGAGGACGAGGTGCGGGCCGCGGAGGGATCCGAGCCGGTCTGACGGACCTGGAAGAATGGATCCGTGGCAACGGTCAATCCTCCGCGCGGGATGCGCGACTTCCTCCCCGCCGACAAGGCGCGTCGTGAGCGCGTGCTCTCCGTCATCCGCGAGCGCTACCGCGCGCACGGCTTCGACGAGATCGAGACGCCCGTCGTCGAGGAGTACGACCGGCTGCACGCCGGGATCGGCGGCGACAACGAGAAGCTGTCCTTCAACATCCTCCGCCGGGGGCTCGACGCGGACGGCATCCGCGCGGCCGCGGAGGATCCCGCCGCGCTCAGCGACCTGGGCCTGCGCTACGACCTGACCGTCCCGCTCGCGCGCTTCTACGCGACCAACCGCGGGCAGCTGCCCGGGGTGTTCCGCTCGATCCAGATCGGGCCGGTCTGGCGCGCCGAGCGGCCGCAGAAGGGTCGCTACCGCCAGTTCGTGCAATGCGACATCGACATCATCGGCGACGACTCGGCGCGCGCCGAGGCCGAGCTCATCGTCGCCTCGCTCGACACGATCGACGCACTCGGGCTCACCGGCGGCCTGGTGCGCGTGAACGACCGCCGCGCCCTGGACTGGATGCTCGACTCGTTCGGCTTCGCAGAGGATGAGCGTCCGGGCGTGCTCATCACGATCGACAAGCTCGACAAGATCGGCGCGGACGGGATCGTCGCGGAGCTGCGCGAGCGCGGGGCCACGGGTGCTGCGGTCGACGCCTTCGCGGCGTTCCTGCACCGTCCGCAGACCCTCGAGTACCACCCCTACGGTGAGCGGCAGATCCGCAAGGCCCTTCCGGAGAACGCCCCGGACGAGCTGGTGGCGCACCTGGCCGGTCTCGGCGAGGCCGTCGCGGCGGCCCGCCCCGCCGCCGAGGGGATCGATCCCATCCCTCTGCAGTTCGACCCGTTCCTCGTGCGCGGCATGGGCTACTACACGGGCACGATCATGGAGCTGGCGCACCCCTCGGTGTCCTATTCGCTCGGCGGCGGAGGACGCTACGACGGCATGATCGGGCGGTTCCTCGGGCAGCACGTGCCGGCGGTCGGCTTCTCGATCGGCTTCGAGCGGATCGTGGACCTGCTKGAGTCCGCCGATGATGCGTCAGCGCGGGCCGTGGTGCTCGTGCACGACGGCGACGTGCCCGTCTCCGAGCTCGTCGCGCACAAGGCCGCGCTCATCGCCGGCGGCGCCAGGGTGCGCCTGGAACGGCGCACGAAGAACCTCAAGGCGCTGCTCGAGCGTGCCGCGGCCGACGGCTACACCGCGTTCGCGAGCGTGCGTGCGGGTGCGACCTCCGACGCGCTCGAGGTCAAGCCGCTCTCCTGAAGCCTCGCCACGGGCGATGCGACGTCTGCACGACGCTGCGACGGATGCACGATCAGGGTCGCGGATCCGTCGTGCGTCCGTCGCGAGGTCGTGCAGGTGTCGCGCGTCGAAACGCGACGCGGGGAGGGCGTGCCCCGAGCGCCGAATCGTCCACGGCCGGTCACGCGCCGTTCATGTCGATGCGGTCTGATCGGCGTATGGACGCTGCTGATCGCCGTCGGGCCGGCTCCCGGGGCGTCCCGGTGGGGCTTCTCGGGGCTGCCGGGCTCGCGATCGCCGGATCCGCCGTCGCCGTGCCGCTGGCGCTGCGGCGTCAGGCGCGCATCGCCCGGCGCCGCATCGGCAAGCCGCTCGGCGAGGACGCGCTCGACGCCGACCGCGTGTGGCGGCCGCGGTTGCCGGGGGAGCCGATCGACCTACTCCTGCTGGGCGACTCGCTCGCGGCCGGTCTCGGTGCCGAGCGGCGCAAGGACACGCTGGGCGGGCGGCTCGCCAAGGGGCTCGCCCGGCGGACGCGACGACCGGTGCGACTGCGGACCGTCGCGATCGTCGGATCCGAGTCGCCGGATCTGGACGCCCAGCTCGCCTCCTTGCAGACGGATTATCTGCCGCACGTCGCGGTCATCGTCGTCGGCGGCAACGATGTGACCCACCGGATCCCGGTCTCCCTGTCGGTGCAGCACCTCGAGGACGCGATCGGCTGGCTGCACGCGCTGGGCGCCGGCGTCGTGGTCGGCACGTGTCCTGACCTCGGGGCGCTGCGGGCCGTCCCGCAGCCGCTGCGCTCGATCGCCTCGCGACTGTCGCGGCGGTTGGCGGCCGCGCAAGCGCAGGCCGCGATCGAGCAGGGGGCCACCGCGGTCGACCTGCGCCGCGCGGTCGGGCCGATGTTCTTCGACGAGCCCGAGGAGATGTTCAGCCTCGACCGGTTCCACCCGAGCGCCCTCGGCTACCGGCGTACCGCGGAGGCGCTGCTGCCCGCGGTGACGGCGGCGGCCGAGGAAGCCTCGGCGGGTGCGGTCGGAGGAGTGCTCAGCTCTCCGATGCGCTGAACGATGCGGCCCATTCGGCGATGCGGGCGGTGCTCTCGGACTCCGAGAGATCCTCGACCCGCGTCATGATCGACCAGCGCACACCGAACGGGTCGCGGATGCTCGCATAGCGGTCGCCCGAGACGAACGTCGACGGCGCCTCGCGGATCGTGGCGCCCGCGGCGACGGCGCGCTCGACGACCGTGTCGACATCGGGCACGTAGAGGCCCATCGAATAGCAGTCGGCGTCGCCGCCGGGGGCTGCGATGAGTCCGTACTCGGGGTTGGGGTCGCCCAGCTGCAGCACGCCCAGACCGAAGTCGAGGTCGGCGTGGGCGACCACGCCGCCGAACTCGGTGATCTCGACGACGCGTGCGCCGAAGATCTCCCGGTAGAACTCGATCGCGGATCGGGAATCGGGAATGGCCAGAAAAGGGGTGAGGGACGTCGCCGAGTTCGGGCGGCCGTTCGTCGTGTACGCGCCGGTGACGCCGGTGGTTGCTGTCGTGGAGGTGTCTTCGCTCATGACCCCGAGGCTAGGCGTGCAGAGCGGGCGGTTCTTGGAGATTCGCGCCACCTTCCGGCGACCCGCCGCAGCCCGGCGTCGCGCCGATGTCAGCGGCGCCTTCTACGCTCGAGGAATGGTCGATCCGACGCGCGGGGTGCTGTATCCGGCGCGCCTGCCGCAGTTCCATCGGCTCCCGCCGCCCGCCGATGCCGCCGAGATCGTGGAGTGGTGCTGGATTCCCGAATGGGACATCGAGCCCGGCCGTTCTTCACGGCAGGACCTCGTGTCGTTCCCCGCTCTGAACCTCGTCGTCGAGGAAGGGGGCACGGTGCTGTCCGGTGCGACGACGCGCGCCAGCGCACGAGACCTGAGGGGCAGGGGGTGGGCCGTCGGCGCCCTGCTGCGGCCGGCCGCCGTGGCGGCGCTGACCGAAGCGCCCTCCGCCCTGCTCGACCGGGTGGAGGCGTACTTGGCGCCCGGACTGCCGGAGGCGGTCACGCGGGCGATGTCCTCGGGGGACGGCCATCGGGAAAGGGCCGTCGCGGTGCTGTGCGAGTGGCTGCGCGAGCGCGTGGGCGAGGTCACGGCTCCCGCACGGCACGCGAACGCGATGGCAGAGCTGCTCATGTCGGATCCTGCCGTCCGCACACCCGAGCAGGCGGCGGCTCGACTCGCGGTCTCGGTGCGCACCCTGCAGCGCATGGCGCACCGCCATGTGGGGCTGTCTCCCGCCGCGATGATCCGCCGCCGTCGTCTGCAGGAGGCGGCGGAGCGGATCCGTTCCGATCCCGGCACGGATCTGGCGACCGTCGCCGCCGACCTCGGCTATGCGGATCAGTCGCACCTCGCGAACGACTTCCGCGCGGTGCTCGGCTTCACGCCGTCGGCGTATCGCGCCGACGCCGGTCCCGGCGCAGCCTGATCGCGCGGAAGGCGACGCCGACGAGCACCACGGCCGCTCCGATCAGCACCGAGGGCAGCGGCAACGACGCGGCCAGGACGACGCAGCCGACGGCGCCGAGCACCTGCAGCCATCTCGGGTACCGCCGGGCGGCGCCTCCCTGCCGGAGTGCGGCGGCGTTCGCGACGAAGTAGTACAGCAGGACGCCGAACGAGGAGAACCCGATCACTCCCCGCAGGTCGGCGACGAGCACCACGGCCACCACGACGGCCCCCGCGGCCAGCTGCGCGCGCCGAGGCACCTGGTGCCGGGGATCCACGGCGGCGAGGAAGCGCGGGAGGTCGCGCTCGCGGGCCATCGCGAGGGAGGTGCGCCCGATCCCGGAGAGCAGCGCGAGCAGCGCCCCGGTCGCGGCCGTCGCGGCGGCGATCCGCACCGCGGGACCTGCGACGCTCCAGCCGGCGGCCGAGACGATGTCGGCGAGGGGTGCGGAGGAGCGCTCAGCGCCGCCGCCGAGCGTCAACACGACCGCGCAGCCGACGAGCACGTAGATCGCGAGCGCGGCGACGAGCGCGATGCCGATCGCCCGCGGGATGATGCGCGACGGATCCCGCACCTCCTCGCCCATGGTCGCGATGCGCGCATAGCCCGCGAAGGCGAAGAACAGCAGTCCTGCCGCCTGGAGCACGCCGTAGGGCGACCCGGACGAGAGCGGTGCCGGCGTAGCCTCCGGCAGCGCGGCCCCTGCCGCGGCGAGGACCACGACCAGTCCGAGCAGCGTCACGGCGACGAGCGCCTGAGTGACCCTGGCGGTGCGGGTCACTCCGGCACAGGTGACGGCGGTGAGGGCTGCGACGGCGAGGATCGCGACGGGCGTCTGCCATTCCGCCGGGGCGACGTAGGCGGCGACCGTCATCGCCATGGCGGCGCAGCTCGCGAGCTTGCCGATCACGAAGCACCAGCCGGCGGTGAAGCCCCACCACGGTCCCAGCTCCGCGCGTCCGTACGCATACGTGCCGCCCGACACCGGATGCACGGCCGCGAGCTGCGCGGACGAGGTGGCGTTGCAGAACGCCACGACCCCCGCCAGCACCAGCGCGATCAGGAGAGCGGACCCCGCGGCGCCCACGGCGGGGCCCCAGACGGTGAAGACCCCCGCGCCGATCATGGATCCGAGGCCGATCGCGACGGCATCGGCGAGCGTCAGGCGGCGCGCAAGAGGCATGCCCCCATCATCGTCGATGCCCGCGAGCGTCCGCGGCGGAGATGTTCCGACCGGTCACTCTGCGACGACGGGGAGCCGGAGCAGCAGCGGTCGGTCCCCGCCCAGGACGAGGGTCTGCTCACTGCCGCGAAGGCGGCCGAAGTCCCGCACCGGATCCGCCGTTCCGGGATTGCGCAGATGCAGGGGATGCGCGCCGGAGGAGACCTGGAGACGCAGGCGGTGGCGCGCGGCGAAACGATGTGCGAGCGGTGCGAGGGCGATCGTCATCCGGTCGGGGTGCTCGGGACTCCGGCGCAGGTAGCCGTCCGTCAGCCCCACCGACCTGCCGCGGCCGTCGACGTCGCAGAGCCGGACGAACACATCCGATCGGGGCAGGGTCGAGGTCATCGTGAGTTCGACCTCGACGGTCCCCATGACGACGAGGTCGTCGGGCAGCGGCGTGCTGGTGAACGTCAGCACGTCGTCGCGACGCTCGCGGGCGTCCTGGCGACGTCTGCCCGTGAGGAACGGGTTCAGGGTGCGCCCGCCGGCGGCCGGCGTGGGGTCGGCGGGGTCGTAGCGGAACGTGAGCGTCGTGGATGTCGCTGCAGAGCGCCCCGACTCAGCGCCGTGCGCCGAGCCGGCCTCCGCGCCGGGTGCGGCGAGTGATCCGTCGGGGAGTCCCTCCCAGACCTGAGGAGCGCTC
Organism: Microbacterium sp. 05N427; assembly: GCF_056397105.1. Lineage (NCBI taxonomy): Bacteria > Bacillati > Actinomycetota > Actinomycetes > Micrococcales > Microbacteriaceae > Microbacterium > Microbacterium sp. 05N427. Next base: position 154,659 of record NZ_JBFTMT010000005.1, on the reverse strand, counting down.
GCCGGAGGCCAGGCGTCGAGGTCGCGCCATCCGCCGCCCCCGCTGACCTCGATCGTCACGGCAGGGCCGGAGGCGGGAGAAGTGTGGAAGTCGCGGATCGCCTGGTGCGCTCCGCGACGCAGGATCTCCGGACCGCCGTGGCCCCAGTCGCCGACGATGAGCCGGACGGGGACGTCGGCGTCGACGAGCGCGCGGTGATCCTCGAGCTGGCCCTCGAGGAAGAGGTCCTGCCAGCCGGCCAGAAGCACCGTCGGCGGGATCCTTGCCGGGTCGTCGGCGAAATGCAGCGGACGCCACCACCCATCACCCGCGTCGCTGTGCGTGAGCCAGTCGGTGACGAACGGCGCGGGACCTGCGTGTGCGACGGCGGGGGCCGAGGTCGGCGGCACGGCGTTCGCGGCGTCTCCCAACCGCCGGCGCGCGCGCAGCATCGCCCAGAGCCGGCTCATCGCGCCGCGCTCCTGCAGGTCGAGCGCATAGGCCCATGCCATCACGGTGTCCATCGAGAACCCGCCGCCGCGATACAGGATCGCTTCGTCGAAGCGGCGTGCGGACACGGCGATGCCCATCGCGTCGGGCTGCAGCGGGCCGTCGCAGAGCGCCCACTGCGTCACACCGACATAGCTGCCTCCCCAGGACAGCACGCGGCCGGTCGCCCACGGCTGCGCCCGCAGCCACGCGAGCGTCGCTTGACCGTCGGCGGCTTCATCGTGCAACGGGGCGAACACGCCCTCCGAGCCGAACGTCCCGCGGCAGCTCTGCACCACGACGTGGTGGCCGCGCTCGGCGAAGAACCTCGCGACCCCCTCCATATTCTCGCGACCATAGGGGGTGCGCACGAGGAGGGTGGTGTCCTTCGCGTCGTCGGCGGACCAGTGGTCGGTGAGCAGAGCCGATCCGTCGGCCGCGGGTACGCGGATGCCACGGGTGACGCGCCCGCGCGGGTGGGTGATCGGCGGAACATCGGCCCCCCGCGAGAGCTGTCGGTACTCGGCGCGTGCCGCTCGATTGAGGCGGATCCTCGTCGTCATCTCACTCCCTTGACACGCGTGACGGACACGGCGGCGAAGATCGCCATGACCACTGCCGCGACGTAGAGCGCGACGAAGTTCTCCCCGGACGGCGAACCGATCTTCGTGAGGAAGTATCCGAACACGGGCACGACGATACCGGGCAGGAGATAGGCGAGGGCGACGATGCCGAGGTCCTTGCCGGCGTCGTCCATCGAGGGCAGGCACTCCGTCATGAGGGCCACGTCGGCGGCGATGTACGCGCCTTGGCCCGCGCCCACGATCGCGATCCCGATCAGGAAGAACCCGATGTCGCCGAACGCGATGGCCAGCACCAGTCCCGCGGCGCTCAGGAGCGCTCCGATCACCACCGTGGGCTTACGCCTGCCCGTGCGATCCGAGATCACCCCGAACACGAACGCCGTGAGCAGGTTCATCAGCGTGAAGAGCCCGGTGGCCTGGGTCTGGACGGCGGCGATCTGTGCGGGATCATCGAGCCCGAATCGGCTCGAGATCGTCAGGTAGAGATAGCTCGTCACGGTGATGATCGATGCGGTCATGAAGAACCGGCAGGCCCATGCCCACGCGAAGTCGGGAAAGCGACGCGGGCTGAGCCAGAAGGTGCCGAACGCGTCCACCCAGCGCAGTGGGGCGGCCGGTGCGGTGCGCCGGATGTCGCGCAGGCTGAAGAACAGCGTCAGCGAGAGCAGGACGGAGGCCCCGCCGGGAATCAGGAACATTCCGGCCTGACCGAGTCCGGCGACCGCTCCGGTGAGGGAGACTCCGATCAGCACGCCGATGGTGGATGCGGCGCCGGTGACGGCCGACATGATGGCGCGGATCCGCCGCCGGATCTGGTCGGCGAAGAGCGTGTGCACCGTCATGGACACCGCCCCCATGCCGATCAGCACGAGGATGACGCCGATGGCCAGAGCGAGCATGCTCGTGGCGAACGCCTGCACGGCGAACCCGGCCAGCGCGAGGAGGGATCCCACCAGGATCCAGGGGCGTCTGATGCCGAGCCGTGACATCGAGCGGTCGCTGAGGCGGCCGAACACCGGGGTGGTCACCAGGATCGCCGCGCCGCCGACGGTGAGGATCAGGCTGAGGTTGCCGGTCGCCTGAGCGGGATCCCATTGCTTCAGCAGCTGCGGAACGGCCACGCTCGCGATGCCCTGTGCGATCCCTGTCGCCAGCCAGGTCAGGGTGAACGAGACCCAGAACCACCAGCGCTGACGTTCGCCGGGGATATCGTCGCTCGCGAGCGGCAGGGTGGCGCCGGGCTCGGGGACGGCGGGGTCGAGCGTGGAAGAGGACATCATCGTCTCCTGTCGGTGGGTCGCTTGAGTGTATGCGCGTACATTTCTGTTCGTCAAGGGGAGGGAGCGCTGCGGTCGGACTCGGGCCGCGTCGCTAGGCTGGGCGGAGCCAGAGGAGGCCAGGGCATGAGCAGATCAGCCAACGTCTACGACGTCGCAGAGGCTGCCGGCGTGTCCACCGCGACCGTCTCCCGGTTCTTCCGCGCACCGGAGAAGCTGAGTGACGCGGCACGGGAGGCCGTCGGCGACGCGGTGCGGCGGCTGGACTACGTGCCCAGCGGCAGCGCCCGCGCGCTCGCCGAACGCCAGACCGGCGCGATCGGCCTGTACTCCTTCAGCGGGCACGAACCCGATGAGCTCGCGATGCCGGAGTTCGGCCGGGCCGGCGCACGCGCAAGGTCCGTCGCGCGCGTGCGCGATGACGCGCTGAACCCGCGGCTGTTCCCGCTCTTCGCCGATGAAGTGCTGCACGGCGTCGAGCTGGAGTGCACCCTGCGGGGACTTCCGCTGGTCGTCGGATGGCAGCGCGGAGACGATGCGGGGCTCGCCCTCGAGGAGGTCTCACGGCGTGTGGACGGCGTGGTGGTGCTTCCTGCGACGATCCCKACCGATGAGCTCGGAAGGCTCATGCGGACCAAGGCGGTCGTGCTGCTCGGACGGCCTTCGCCCGCCGACGCGTCGGCGGACGCGATCACGGTGGACGACGAGGGGGGCATGGCCGCCGTTGCGGAGCACCTCGTGCTCGACCACGGCGTCTCCGACTTCTGGTACGCCGGACCGGAGGACGGTGCGGAGCACGAGGCGCGTCGGAAGGGCTGGGACGGGGCGCTTCGGCGCCTCGGTGTGCCGCCCAGCGGACCGGCGATCGTGGAGACCGGCTCACGGGAGGCGGCCAGGACCGCCGTCGGACGCATGCTCGCCGACGCGAGTCCGCCCCGTGCCATCGTCTGCGCCAGCGATCAGACCGCCCTCGGAACGATGGAGGCGCTCCGCGATGCGGGGTTCTCCGTGCCGGGCGACGTCATCGTCACCGGGTTCGATGGAATCGACGCCGGTCGCTTCGTCGTCCCGGCGCTGACCACGGTCCGTCAGCCGATGGGCATGCTGGGCCGGGTCGCCGTCCAGCTCCTCGCCGAGCGCATCGCCGATCCTGCGCTCCCGGCCCGGGGCGTCGAGCTGCCGGTCGAGCTCGTGCTGCGCGGCTCCTGCGGGTGCGGGCGGGGCTGATCTCTCGACGGCGCTCGCGCGGCGTCAGGCCTTCGCCGCCGTGACCCGCTTCTTCTCCCGCACGTACACCTCGCGACGCACACGCGCGACGACGACGCCTGCGCGGTCGGTGATCTCCGTCTCGAACCACTCGAGCACCTTCGCGCCGCCGGCGGCGCGCGCCCGGAGATCGGCGACCCGCTCCGCCGGCACGTCGAAGCGCGCGGTGAGCACGCCGCGGCCCGGTGTGAGGAACTCGATCTCGCCCCGGGTGTCCCACACCACGTAGTCGCGACCCAACTGATGCATGACGAGCATGAAGAAGTACGGATCCGTCATCGCCTGCATGGATCCGCCGAACGCGGTCTTCACGTAGTTGCGGGTGAAGACGTTCACGTGCAGCTCGACCGTCGCGTGCGTCCAGTCGGTGCTGAAGCCGCGCACCCTGATGCCGCTGAACAGGTTCGGGACCCACAGGCTCATGCCGACGGCCAGACGGCGGGGAGTGACGCGCATGCGGCCAGTCTTCCCGTCGCCCGCCATCCGGGAGGAATCGACTGGACCTCTTCCACAATTGATCTAGTTGACATAGAATAAGCGCACAGGAGGTGAGTCCGATGCTGATCCGTATCGACCCCGACAGCGCACAGCCGCTGTTCGCGCAGATCGCGGCCTCCGTGCGGGCCGAGGTGCTCGCGGGGCGCCTGCGTCCCGGCGACAGGCTCCCCGCCGCTCGCGAGCTGTCCGACGCCATCGCCGTGAACGTGCACACCGTGCTGCGGGCCTATCAGGAGCTGCGCGACGAGGGGCTCGTGGACCTGCGCCGAGGGCGCGGCGCCGTGCTCTCGGCCTCCGCCGCACCACTCGCCGAACTCGCCGACGACATCGGGGCGCTCGTCCGTCGGGGCGTCGCTCTGGGCGTCAGCGCCGCGACCCTCGCCGCGCTGATCGCCGCACAGGACTGAGGAGGATCCCCTTATGAACGCTCGTTCGGCTCCCGCCGTGACGGACATGACCGCCATTCCGGCTCGCGACCTGCGTCGAGCGCGGCTGATCGCCCTGACCCTCGGGGTCGTGGTGCCACTGGTGCTCTCCGCCGTCGTGTTCGGACTCGTCCTGGCCTGGCTGCCCGAGCTGCCCTCGCGTGCCGCGACGCACTGGGGCCCCGCGGGCGTCGACGGCTTCGGGCCGCCGGTCACGTTCGTCTGGCTGACGCTCCTGCTCGGATTCGCGCTGCCCGCCGTGCTCACGATCGCGACCGTCATCGGCGTGCGCGACCACTGGGGCGGTGGCGCCAGGCTCCTCGTCGGGATGGCCCTGGGCATCTCCGGGCTCAGCGCCGTCATCAACCTGGGTGCGGTCGGCACGCAGCGGGGGATCACCGACGCGACGCAGGCGGATGATCTCGGCGGCCTCATGCTGGTGGGGTTCGGCGCCTTCGTCGTGCTGATCGGGATCGGCTGGCTGCTGCAGCCGCACATCCGCCCTGCTCCGGCCGCGCCGCTGCAGCCGGCCCATATCGCCGCGATCACGAACGGGGAGCGGCTGGTCTGGCTGGCGACCGCGTCGCTGTCCCGCCGCGCCCTGATCCTTCTCTCCCTGGTCGTTGTGGTGGTCGTCGGTCTCACGGCGTTCATGGCGATCCGGTTCACCGACCGGTTGTGGGTGCCGGTGCTCACGCTGGTGCTCATCGGCGGCGCGCTCGCCTCGTCCGCGTCGTTCCGGGTGCGCGTGGGCCCCGACGGACTCTCGGTGCGGTCCCAGATCGGCTTCCCCCGCGTGCACGTCCTGCTCGACGAGGTCGTCTCGGTGCGCGCTGTGGAGTGCAATCCGTTCGGCGAGTTCGGCGGCTTCGGCTGGCGGCTCGGGCTCGACGGACGTACCGGGATCGTGCTGCGCCGGGGGCCCGCGATCGAGATCGAGCGCAGGGACAAGCGCCCTCTGGTCGTCACGGTCGACGGCGCGGCGGTCGGCGCCGGCGTGCTGCAGGCCTACCTGGACAGCGCGGGGTCGTCCGGGGTCGGGGGCTCGATGGCGGTGGGCCCCACCCCGGGCGCACGAGAGGATGAGGCGCACGGGACGGACGACCGGGACGGCGATCGGAGCGAATGATGGATGAGGGCGACAGCAGGACGGCGGGCGTGAAGGGCGCCCAGGGGCAGCAGCAGGATGCGCCCGTGCGCATCGGTCTCGGCGCGATCATCGCCTACATCGTGCTGGCCTGCGGACTGGCGTGGCTGGTGGCGCTGCCGCTGTGGTTCGGCGATGGGCTGCGGGAGCCGTACGCCCTCCCGCTGATGACGGTGATGATGTACATGCCGGCCGTCGCGGTCGTGCTCGTGCTCCTCGTGCTCCGGCCGATCTCGAAAGGGCAGCGGCTGCGGTTCCTGGGCCTCTGGCCCCTGCGTCCCGTGAAGCGCGTCGTGTGGCTGATGGTGATCGGGCTGCTGGTCCCTCCGCTGCTCGTGCTGGCCTCGACCGCGGTCGCGGCGCTCTGCGGCTGGCTGACCGTCGATCTCGCGGGCTTCTCCGGCTTCACCGAGCTGCTCGCGGCGAAGGTGCCGCCGGGTACGCCGCTTCCGCCGGCGGGCGTGCTGATCGCGGCACAGGCGGCGAGCATCCCGGTCGCCGCGGCCACGGTCAACGCCATCGCGGCGTTCGGCGAGGAACTCGGCTGGCGCGGGTTCCTCGTGCCCGCGCTGCGCCGCTACGGCACCGGGGCATCGCTGCTGATCAGCGGGGTGGTCTGGGGGCTGTGGCACGCGCCGATCATCCTGCTCGGCTACAACTTCGGGCGCACCGACCTCAGCGGAGTGCTCTTCATGACCGGGGGGTGCGTGGTGTGGGGCGTCCTGCTCGGCTGGCTCCGGCTGCGCTCCGCCTCGATGTGGCCCGCGGTCTTCGCGCACGGCGCGCTCAACGCCTCGGCCGCGATGTACCTGTGGTTCTTCGCCGCGGGCACGCAGGCGGATCCGGCTCTCGTCCTGCCGCTGGGTGTGGCGGGCTGGATCGTCGGCGCAGCGGTGATCCTCGTCCTGATCCTCACCGGGCAGTTCCGCCGGCAGCCGGCGCTCGCCGCCGACCGGCCGCGGACACTTCCCGCGCCGTTCCCTGATTCGCCCGTCGCGATCCCGCAGGCCGCGGAGGCGGATCCGTCCTGGGCGCCCGGATCGGACGTGGAGCGGTCTTGATCGCCGTCGCGTGAGGCGCGAAGCTGGGCGCATGGCCCAATCGAACCCCGCGAACTGGCGTGCCGCCGACCACTACCTGTCCGAGACCCTGGTCGGGCACGACCCCGCGCTCGAGGCCGCTCTGGCCGCGCAGCAGGCGGCGGGGATGCCCGCGATCGAGGTCGCGCCGGTCAGCGGGAAGCTGTTGAACCTGCTCGCCCGGATCGCCGGTGCCCGCCGAGTGCTCGAGATCGGCACGCTCGGCGGCTACTCCACGATCTGGATGGCGCGGGCGGTGGGCGCCGGCGGCCATGTCGTGACGATCGAGGCGGAGCCGGACAACGCCGCGGTCGCGCGCGCGAGCATCGATGCCGCGGGAGTGGGGGAGCGGGTCGAGATCCGCGTGGGGCGCGCGGCGGAGGTGCTGCCCGCGCTCGAGGACGACGAGCCGTTCGATCTGATCTTCGTCGACGCCGACAAGGAGTCGAACACGATCTACCTGGACTGGGCCGCGCGGCTCGGACGCCCTGGCGCCGTGGTCGTGCTGGACAACATCGGCCGCGACGGCGACATCGTCGACCCGGCCTCGGCCGATTCCATGGTGGTGGGTACGCGCGAAGCGCTCGAGATGCTCGGCCGGGATCCCCGCTTCGACGCGACGGCGCTGCAGACCGTCGGCGTGAAGGGCTGGGACGGCGTCGCGATCGCCCTGGTGGTGTGACGCCGTCGGTGCGAGCCCCTCATCCGGTTCGAGCAGATCCGCATCCGGACACACCCGCGCAGGGCCGTGCGGATGTCGGCGTCACGGGTCACAATGGACGCGTGACGCAACCGGTGGGTCTGGGCGGGCGGCCGATGACGCCGCCGCCCGGCGTGCCCGCGGAGGAGCGCCTCATCGCCCGGTTCCACCCGCACGCGCGGCACCTGTTCTGGTCGGCGCTCGTGCTCATCGTCGTGGCAGGGGCCACCGGATACTTCACGGGCAACCTCCCCGCCCCGATCGCGGGCTGGGCAAAGGACTGGATGCTGTGGGCGGCGGCCGGTGCGCTGGTGCTGCTGCTCGTGGTGGTGCCGTTCATCGTGTGGCTGTCGCGGCGGGTCACGATCACGACGCGCCGAGTGATCGTGCGCGACGGCGTCGGATCCCGCAACAGCATCGAGATGTCGCACGCCCGCGGCTACACGATCTCGGTGCGCCGCGGCCCGCTGCAACGGATGGTCGGCGCAGGAACCGTGCTGTTGTCGAACGGCGTGGATGCGCCGCTGCGGATCCGCGACGTGCCGAACGTCGCTCTCGTGCAGGAGACCCTCGCGGACCAGGTCGAGGTGGGACAGATCCTCGCCCATCGCGACGCCCAGGCCGCCCAGAACCCCTACACCGCCTGACCCTCTCTTCGCCCCGCGCTCCCCGCCCGCGCCCCCTCCTGCGCCCGCACCACTTTCGAGTCGTCCCCGCCAGCGGAGGCTATGGCGTGCGCTGGTGGGGACGACTCGAAAGTGGAGGGGTGAGGGGAGAGCAGGGGCGGCGAGAGGGGGGTGGATCTTGCGGGAGAATGGGTTCGAGGAACGGAGATCCGATGGCGTTGCGTGTGGGTGTGATCGGCGGCGGACAGCTGGCCCGGATGATGATCGCTCCGGCGGTCGAGCTGGGCATCGACATCCGGGTGCTGGCGGAGGACGAGGGCATGTCGGCGCAGCTGGCGGCCACCGCGGTGGGCGACTACCGCGACCTCGACACCGTGCGCCGGTTCGCGGCGGACGTGGACGTGATCACCTTCGACCACGAGCACGTGCCGCAGGAGGTGCTGCGCGCCCTCGTCGCCGACGGCGTGGCCGTGCACCCCGGTCCCGATGCGCTGCGCTTCGCTCAGGACAAGCTCGACATGCGCGCCCGCCTCGCGGATCTCGGCGCTCCTCAGCCGGACTGGGCGCGCGTCGCCGACGCCGGTGAGCTGCAGGCCTTCCTGGACGCGCACGGCGGTCGCGGCGTCGTGAAGACGCCCCGCGGCGGCTACGACGGCAAGGGCGTGCGCGTGGTGTCCGCGGCCGAGGAGGCGGCGGACTGGTTCTCAACGCTCGCCGACGGAGAYGCCCTGCTCGTCGAGGAGCTCGTGCCGTTCGTGCGCGAACTCGCGCAGCAGGTCGCGCGACGTCCGAACGGCGAGTCCGTGTCGTACCCCGTCGTGGAGACCGTGCAGAAGGGCGGGGTGTGCGCCGAGGTGATCGCCCCCGCGCCCGGCGTGGATGCGGAGCACCTCGCGGAGGCCGCCCGGATCGGTCGGGAGATCGCCGAGGGACTCGGCGTCACCGGCATGCTCGCGGTCGAGCTGTTCCAGACCGAGGACGGCCGGATCCTCGTGAACGAGCTCGCGATGCGACCGCACAACAGCGGACACTGGAGCCAGGACGGCGCCGTGACAGGGCAGTTCGAGCAACACCTGCGCGCCGTCGCCGACCTGCCGCTGGGTGAGACCACCCCGCACGCGGACTGGTCCGTCATGATCAACATCCTCGGCGGCCCCGCGGATGCCGGAATGCTGGATCGCGTTCCCGCCGCACTCGCCGCGAGCCCGCAGGCCAAGGTGCACACCTACGGCAAAGCGCCGCGTCCCGGCCGCAAGGTCGGGCACGTGAACGCGAGCGGATCCGACCTCGATGCCGTGCTGGCCGAGGCCAGGGCTGCTGCGGACGCGTTCGCCTGAGCCGACGCCGGCCAGGGTTCTCGCGAGCGAGGGCGCGGCGCAGCGGGGTTCTCCCAGCAGTCGCCCTTAGCCTGTACGGGTGACTGGGACACTGCACGCATCCGCCGCGCCCCTCGTCGGCGTCGTGATGGGATCCGACTCCGACTGGCGCGTGATGAGCGCCGCCTCCGAAGCGCTGACCGAGTTCGGCATCCCGCACGAGGTCGAGGTCGTCTCCGCGCACCGCACGCCCGAGAAGCTGCATCGCTACGGCACCGAGGCGCGCGAGCGCGGGCTCAAGGTGATCATCGCCGGCGCCGGGGGCGCGGCCCACCTCCCGGGCATGCTCGCCTCGGTGACGGCGCTGCCCGTGGTCGGCGTCCCCGTCCCGCTCGCCTATCTCGACGGCATGGACTCGCTGCTGTCGATCGTGCAGATGCCCGCGGGCATCCCCGTCGCGACCGTCTCGATCGGGGGCGCGCGCAATGCGGGCATCCTCGCCGCCCGCATCCTCGGTATCGCGGATCCGGCCCTCGCCGACCGCATCGAGTCCTACGCCCGCGACCTCGAAGCGCAGGTCGAGGAGAAGAACCGGCGGCTGAAGGACAGCCTGTGACCCAGGTCATGTCCCGGCCCGGCGGAGTCTCCGCGCAGAGCGCAGGACTGATCCGCACGAGGCCGATGCGCGACCCCGACTTCGGGTCTCCGGACGTGATGACCCGCCGCGGCTGGTGGTTGGTCGTGCTCAACGTGCTGATCCCCGGATCCGCCCAGGTGCTGGCGGGCAACCGCAGGCTGGGCCGGTTCGGCCTCGGCGCCACGCTCACGATGTGGGCGCTGGTCGTGCTCGGAGTCCTCGGCGCGCTGCTCTGGCACCAGGCGCTGCTCTGGCTCACCGTCGGCGGGGGCTGGGTGAGCTGGATCGTGCTGAGCGTGATCCAGCTCCTCTGCATCGCCTACGCCGTGCTGTGGGTCGTGCTCACCTTCGACACGCTGCGCATCGTGCGGCTCGTGCGCACCAAGAACTACGCCAGGATCGCGATCCCGCTCGTCGCGGTGCTGGTGCTGGCTCTGTGCGGCTCCGGCGCCGCCTACGCCGCGAACGTCATCGGCTCCAGCCGCAGCGCGGTCAGCACCCTGTTCGGCTCCGGCGGCCCGAGTCTGCCGCCCAGCGACGGCTACTACAACGTGCTGCTGCTCGGCGCGGACAGCGGCCTGGGGCGCGACTCGATGCGCTACGACAGCATCTCGGTGGTGTCGGTGAACGCCGAGACCGGCAAGACCACGATCTTCGGCATTCCGCGCGACATGCCGCACGTGCCGTTCGCTCCCGGACCGATGCACGACCTGTACCCGGACGGCCTGCAGGCCCATGACGACCCGGACTGCGGCTGGGGGAGCGGCATCAACCAGCTCACGAACGTCGTCCAGGTCTGCCACACCGGGCCCTCGCTCTATCCCGACGCGAAGAAGCACGGATCCAGCCCGGCGGTCGAGGCGACCAAGGACGCGGCCGAGGGCGTGCTCGGCATCAAGATCCCGTACTACGTGTTCCTGGACATGAACGACTTCGCGAAGCTCATCGACGCGCTGGGCGGTGTGGACATCGACGTCAAGGAGCGGCTGCCGGAGGGCAACGTTCCGGAGTGGGGCGGTCCGGACAACGCCGAGGAGTGGGCGACCGGCTGGATCGAGGCCGGACAGCAGCACATGAACGGCGACACCGCGCAGTGGTACGCGCGTTCGCGCTACACGACGAGCGACTTCGACCGGATGCGCCGTCAGCGCGAGCTGCAGGACGCCCTGTTGAAGCAGTTCACGCCGCAGAACGTGGCCGCGCACTTCAGCGAGATCGCCGCCGCTGGCACGTCGGCGGTCGACACGGACCTGCCCCAGGACAAGCTGCCGGAGTTCTTCGATCTCATGATGAAGGCCAAGCAGCAGAAGCTCACCACGATCGATCTCACGCCCGCCAACGGCGTGGACGAGTTCGAGCCGGACTGGAATGCGATCCACGGGATGGTGAAGGCCGCTCTGCATCCGGAGCCGTCGCCGAAGCCGACGAGCTGACCCGGCGGTCCGTGCAGGCCCGCCGTCTCGCGGGTCACGCCCCGGCGGATCCGGACTATTCGGAGTCGTAGCCCTGCGGGTTCGCGGACTGCCAGCGCCAGGTGTCCGCGGCCATGTCGACGATGTCGCGCTGCGCACGCCAGCCGAGCTCGGACTCCGCCCGCGTGGTGTCCGCCCAAGTCTGCGCGAGGTCGCCACCCCGTCGGGGCTGGATGCGGCGCGGAATGGGCCGTCCCGAGGCCTTCTCGAACGCGGCGATGAGCTGGAGCACCGAGGTCCCCTGGCCGGTGCCGAGATTCCACGCCCGCACGCCCTCATGGGTGCGCAGGTGCTCCAGCGCCGCGACGTGGCCTGCGGCCAGGTCCACGACGTGGATGTAGTCGCGTTCGCCCGTGCCGTCGGCGGTCGGGTAGTCATCACCGAAGACGCCGACTTCGGCGAGACGGCCGACCGCGACCTGCGCCACGTAGGGTGCGAGGTTGTTGGGAATGCCGCGCGGATCCTCGCCGATCAGTCCGCTCTCGTGCGCGCCGATGGGGTTGAAGTAGCGCAGCAGCGCGATGCGCCACCGAGGATCCGCCTGTGCCGCATCGGCGAGGATCCGCTCGATCATCACTTTGGTCTGGCCGTACGGGTTGGATGCGTCCAGGAGTCCGCCCTCTTCGCGGTAGGGCACGGGCTGGTGGTCGCCGTAGACGGTCGCGGAGGAGGAGAAGACGAGCGTGTGCACGTCGTGCCGCTGCATGGCGGCGAGCAGTGCGAACGTGGTTCCGAGATTCTCGGAGTAGTAGCGCAGCGGCTCGGCGACGCTCTCGCCGACCGCCTTGAGCCCGGCGAAGTGGATCACGGCCTCCGGCTTCTCCTCGGCGAACACCGCATCGAGGGCGGCCGCATCGGCGACGTCCAGCTCGTGCACGCGGGGCGCGCGTCCCGCGATGCGTGTGACGCGTTCGAGCGAGACCGGCGAGCTGTTCGCGAAGTTGTCGACCACGATCACGTCGTCCCCGCGCTCGAGGAGTGCGAGGACGGTATGGGATCCGATGTAGCCGGCTCCGCCGGTGACGAGTACGCGCATGTGTGCTCCTTGGGCATGGACGGTGCTTCGATGCTACTGGCCGTCTGCGGGTCGATGCTGACGTCACGCTCAGTGGAATCAGCTCGCCCAGCCCCGCACCCGTCTGGAGCGCCTGGGCTGGGGAGCGCCCCGGCCTGGATAGAGTCGAGGTATGGCTGTGTTGCGGGTTGTGCTTGATCAGGTGAACGACATCGTCGACGCCGATCAGGCCGAGGCTGCGCGTTCCCTGGTCCTCGGGCTCGCCGCGACCGCACCGCAGAAGTGCACGGTCGAGGTGATCGTGCCCGGTGGCGGGGGCGACCCCGTGGTCGACGGTGCGGACTCGCTGCACCGTCTGTCGCTCGCACGCCGCGAGCTCGGCGCCGCCTGGCAGCTCGGGGTGGTCGCCGGCGTCGGTGGCGGCATGATCCACGCGCCCAGCCTCTTCGCCCCGCTCGCGAAGCACGACAGGGCCAATGACTACGACCAGACCGTCGCCACGGTCTGGGATCTGCGGGCGTGGACCGCCCCGGAGCAGCTGTCTCGCGCGAGCGTCCTGTGGCAGCGCAGCATGCTCAAGCGCGCCGTCAAGCACGCCGATGCCGTGGTCGTTCCCACGCACGCGATGGCCGAGCAGATCGCGGACCTCGCCCGGTTCGGGGACCGCATCCGGGTGATCCCGGGGGCCGCGCCGGCGGGTTTCGCGATCCCGCTCGACGCGGCCGACCGGCGCATCGCGCTCGGCGCCCCGGACAGGTACGTCGTCGCCACGGGCACGGCCGAGACCCTTTCTGCGGTGTTCGCCGCCGCGGTCGACCGGGGCGCCGACGTGTTCGTGGTGGATGCCGTGACGGGGTCCGCGCCCGGGATCGCGGAAGCCGCCGTGGCGGAGGGGCTCGCCGCGCCGCGCGTGCATGTGCTCGGGCGGCTGGACGCGGAGGACCGCGCAGCGCTGCTCGCCGGTGCGCTCGCCTTCGCTGCGGCGGACCCCGCCCTCGTCTGGCCGTGGCGGCTCGTCGAGGCGCTCGTGCTCGGCGTTCCCGTGATCGCGGCGGAGAGCGGAGTGCACCACGACGTTCTCGCCGAGGGCGGGTTGCTCGTGGGGGCGGAGGGATTCACCGACGCCCTGCGGGATGCGGCGGGTGAGGGCGCACGACGACTGTCGGTGCTCGCCGCGGATCGCTCGCGAGCCTACTCGTGGAACGGCACTGCTGAGCGGGCCTGGGCGCTGCACGCGGAGCTGTGACGAGCCCTAGGGCGGGGGCGCGGTCACGAAGCGCCTGAGCGATTCGAGGTGATCGTCCACGGCGAAGCCCAGAGCTTCAATGCGCGTCAGTTCGAGAACGCTCCACCTCGGCCGAGGAGCCAGCGGCGAGGACGCGGATGCAGAGTACTCCGCGGTGCTCACACCGGTGATCCGGGCCGGGTCGTGCCCGGTCGCCGAGAAGACCGCGCGCGCGATGTCCGCCCAGGTAGCCGGCTCACCGGATCCGGTGACGTTGTAGACGCCGAACGGCGCCTCCGAAGCCAGCAGGTGCACGATCGCGCGGGCGATGTCGCCCGTGAATGTGAGGCGACCGGTCTGATCGTCCACGACCTTCGGGTCGATGCCGCGCTCAGCGAGCGACGCCATGGTCCGCACGAAATTCTTGCCCTCGCCGATGACCCACGACGTGCGCAGGATGTAGTGCCGAGGGGCGGTCGTGACGGCGACGTCGCCGGCGGCCTTGGTCTGCCCGTAGACCCCCAGCGGTGCCAGGGCGTCGTCCTCTCGATAGGGGCGATCGGCCGTGCCGTCGAAGACGTAGTCGCTCGAGACGTGCACGAGGGTGATGCCGTTCTCGGCGGCGATGCGCGCGAGGCGAGCCGGGCCCTCGGCGTTCGCGACCCACGCGTCGCGGCGGCCGTCGGCGGTCTCCGCGAGGTCGACGGCCGTGTAGGCGCCGACATTGATGATCGTGCTGTAGTCGCGCCAGCGGCGCGCGGTGCGGAGTCCCGCATCTGCCAGGTCGAGGTCGGCGCGTGTCGCGTACTCGATGTGCGCGGCGTCTCCGAGCGCGGCGCGCAGCGCGAGGCCGAGCTGTCCGTTCGCGCCGACCACGAGAGTCTTGCGCGGCGCGATGGGGGTGACATCCGCCAGCCGCGGATGGTTCTTGTCCTTCGCTGAGATCTCCACGTCGGCGAGCGGGATCGGCCAGTCGATCGCAACCGTCTCATCGGCGAGGTTGAGGAACGAGTAGCTCGCGTCCGGCGACCAGTGGTCGTTCACGAGATACGTGTACGCCGTGCCGGGTTCGAGGGTCTGGTACGAGTTCCCGACGCCGCGCGGCACGAAGATCGCGCGGGAGGGATCCAGCTCGATCGTGAAGACGGTGCCGAAGCTCTCGCCCTCGCGCAGATCCACCCAGGCGCCGAAGATGCGTCCTGTGGCGACCGAGACCCATTTGTCCCACGGCTCCGCGTGAATGCCCCGGGTCGTTCCGACGGCGTCGTTGAACGAGATGTTGTGCTGCACGGGACCGAAGTCCGCGAGACCGAGCGCGGTCATCTTCTCGCGCTGCCAGTTCTCCTTGAACCACCCGCGTGCGTCGAGGTGCACCGGCAGCTCGAGGACGATCATCCCCGGGATCGGGGTCTCGACGACCGCGAGCTGCTTGCCGAACTCGACCGTCATCACTGCCCCTTGGCGGCGTAGAACGCCTCGGTCGCGTCCTTGGACGGCGCCCACCACGACTCGTTGGCCCTGTACCACTGGATGGTGGCGGCGAGGCCCGACTCGAAGTCCGCATACTGCGGCGTCCAGCCGAGCTCGGTGCGCAGCTTGGTGGAGTCGATCGCATAGCGCAGATCGTGGCCGGCGCGGTCGGTCACGTGGTCGTACGCGTCGCGGTGCTGCCCCATCTGCTCGAGGATCAGCTCGACGACGTCCTTGTTGTCGCGCTCGCCGTCGGCGCCGATGAGATAGGTGTCGCCGATCCGGCCCCTGTCCAGGATGGTCAGCACCGCGGAGGAGTGATCATCGACGTGGATCCAATCGCGCACGTTCTCGCCGGCGCCGTAGAGCTTGGGCCGGATGCCGCGGATCACGTTCGTGATCTGACGCGGGATGAACTTCTCCACGTGCTGGTAGGGGCCGTAGTTGTTCGAGCAGTTCGAGATCGTTGCGCGCACGCCGAACGAGCGCACCCAGGCGCGCACGAGCAGGTCGGATCCGGCCTTGGTCGAGGAGTACGGCGACGACGGGTTGTACGGGCTGCTCTCGGTGAAGCGCTCCGGGTCGTCGAGTTCGAGGTCGCCGTAGACCTCGTCCGTGGAGATGTGATGGAAGCGGCGGTCGTGCGTGCGGGCGGCTTCGAGCAGCGTGTAAGTGCCGACGATGTTGGTATCCAGGAACGGACGAGGGCTGTGCAACGAGTTGTCGTTGTGCGACTCGGCGGCGTAGTGCACGACGGCGTCGGCGTCGGCGAACAACGAGTCGACGAGCTCTGCGTCAGTGATGTCGCCGTGCACGAAAGTCACCCGGTCGGCGGGGAGACCGTCGAGGGAGGCGCGGTTGCCGGCGTAGGTGAGCGCGTCCAGCACGGTGACGTGGTGACCGGTGTTCTCCACGACGTGGTGGACGAAGTTCGAACCGATGAAGCCGGCGCCGCCGGTGACGAGCAGCCTCTGCATGGACTCAGGCTAGTGCTACCGGGATCCGAGCCGCGCCCGTTGCCCGTGACGGGCGGATCCAGGAGACTTGCCGCATGCGTGGAATCATCCTGGCCGGCGGCACGGGGTCGCGATTGCATCCGATCACCCTCGGCGCGTCGAAGCAGCTCGTTCCCGTCTACGACAAGCCGATGATCTACTACCCGCTCTCGACACTCATTCTCGCCGGCATCCGCGACATCCTGGTGATCACCACCGGTGACGACGCGCCCGCATTCCATCGGCTGCTGGGTGATGGATCACGGTTCGGTGTGTCGATCACCTACCGGACCCAACCGTCGCCGGACGGTCTCGCCCAGGCCTTCATCCTCGGTGAGGAGCACATCGGTTCCGACACGTCAGCCCTGGTTCTCGGCGACAACATCTTCTACGGGCAGGGGATGGGCACGCAGCTGCGGCAGTACGCCGACGTCGACGGAGCTGTCGTCTTCGGGTACTGGGTCGACGACGCGAGCGCCTACGGCGTGGTGGATTTCGACGACGCGGGACGCGTGGTGTCGCTCGAGGAGAAGCCGGCCCGGCCGAAGAGCAACTACGCCGTGCCCGGTCTCTACTTCTACGACAACGACGTGATCGAGATCGCGAAGCAGCTCCGCCCCTCGGCTCGAGGAGAACTCGAGATCACCGACGTCAACCTCGAGTACCTGCGTCGGGACAAGCTCCACGTCCAGCTGCTCACGCGCGGCACCGCCTGGCTCGACACCGGAACGTTCGATTCGCTCGCCGAGGCGACGGATTTCATCCGCACGGTGCAGAAGCGTCAAGGGCTCTCCATCGGCGCGCCCGAGGAGGTCGCGTGGCGGATGGGCTTCCTCAGCGACGATGACCTGCGCGCCCGCGCCGAGCCGCTCGTCAAGAGCGGTTACGGACGGTATCTGCTCGGGTTGCTCCAGCAGCGGGGCTGAGCTGCGCTGAGAGCAGGGGGGGCGGGAGCGTCGCGCTCCGTGACTCGCTCCTGTCACAGCGGCCCCACCGGTGTCAGTGGCATCAATAGTGCGCTTCCGGCACACTGGTTACATGTCGTCTGATCCCGAACCTGCGAAGATCACATCCCGGATCTGCCGGTTCGTCGTCAGCGCCTTGATCGCTGCCGCACTGATCGTCGCACCCCAGTCCGTTGTCTCCGCGGTCGCCGCGCCGGTCGGAGCCGGACCTGTGAAAGCGACGCTCGCGGGGTTCTCGGCCGGTGACATCATCAGCGACGCGGTCTTCACGGACAACTCCACGATGACCGAGGCGCAGATCCAGGCCTTCTTCAACGCCAAGGTGCCGACCTGTCTGGGCGGCATCGACGAGGACGGCAAGCCGATCGTGTGCATCAAGGACTTCCGCATGACGAGTTCGGATCGTCCCGCGGACGCCTACTGTTCTGGCTACACCGGGCAGCCCAACGAGTCGGCGGCCCGCATCATCTCTCGCGTGTCTCAGTCCTGCCACATCAACCCCCAAGTGCTCATCGTGATGCTTCAGAAGGAGCAGGGCCTCGTCACGCACGTGTGGCCGAGCGCCTGGCGCTACAACGCGGCCCTCGGCCAGGGGTGCCCGGACGATGCCCCGTGCGATCCGTCCTACGTCGGCTTCTTCCAGCAGATCTACGGCGCCGCGCGGCAGATGCAGATCTACATGGAGGGCCGCTGGTTCACCTACTACGCGCCGGGGAACACCTGGGACATCCTCTACAACCCGAACCGGGCGTGCGGAAGCTCTTCGGTCTACATCGCGAACAAGGCGACATCGGCGCTCTACTACTACACGCCGTATCAGCCCAATGCGGCCGCGATGGCGGCGGGATACGGCAACGGCAACTCCTGCTCGGCGTACGGCAACCGCAACTTCTACAACTACTTCACGGACTGGTTCGGTCCGACGCACATCACGTTGCCGACGATCGCGTCGTTCGACAAGGACAGCTTCGTGGTCGCGTCCGACTCGGTGGGAGGCATCTACGCCTACCCGTACAAGAACGGGACGTGGGGGAGCCGGATCGGTCTCTCCACCGTGGCCGGCACGACACGAGTGCTCGCGGTCGGGGACCTCGACGGTGACGGCCATCGGGACCTGATCGCCGTCGCACCGACGGGCGCATTCCTGCTGCGCGGTAACGGATCCGGTGCGTTCGCGGCGCCTCGGAAGCTGGGGGTCGACTGGTCCACGGCCAAGCAGATCTCCGCCGCCGGCGACTTCGACGGCGACGGCATCCCTGATGTCTTCACCGTCGATCAGGCTGGGCTGCTCTGGCTCTGGTCCGGTACGGAGTCCGGCGACTTCGGCAAGCCCCGTCAGGTCGGCAGCGGCTGGTCTTCGATGCGAGCCCTCTCCGGCGGTGCCGATGTCGACGGCAACGGGGTCCCGGATCTCTACGCCGCGGACGCGACAGGCGCCGTCTACGTCTACTACGGCGCCTCGGGCGGCACCTGGCTCGCGCCCAGCAGAGTAGGCGTCGGCTTCGGCACCATGAAGACGATCTTCCAGGCGGGGGATGTCACGGGGGACGGCAAGACCGATCTTCTGAGCGTGACCTCCGCGGGTGCCGTCGCGCAGTTCAACGGAACCGGCGGGGGTGCGATCGTGAACGGGCCGACCTCCGGCAACGGCTGGGGCGCCATGGTGGCGCTCAGCGGCGCCGGTCCGGCGGTCTCCGGATCGCGGCAGCTCACGCCCACCTCCGGAGCAGGAGACGTCGACCGCGACGGCAACCGGGATGTGGTCGGGCTGACGCCCGCCGGCGCCGTCACGCTCTACCGGGGCAACGGAGCCGGCGGCTGGCGGGGCACCGTCGCGGCCTCCAGCGGCTGGACCAAAGGCGACCGGTTGATCACGATGGGCGATTTCACCGGCGACGGGCTGGCCGACCTGGGCCGGATCAAGACGGACGGCACGTTCTGGCTGTACACCGGTAAGGGCGATGGCACCTACGGAGCGCCTCGGCAGATCGGGCAGGGGTGGGGCGGGCTCGACATGATCGTCGGCGGCGTCGACTTCGACGGCGACCGCAACCGGGACATCATCACCCGCACGTCCAATGGCCAGCTGTTGCTCTACCGCGGTGACGGGCGCGGCGGCTGGCTCGGATCCAGCACCATCGGCACCGGCTGGGGCATCGCCACCGCTCTGCTGAACGCGGGGGACCTGGATGGCGATGGTCTCTCCGACCTCCTCATGCGCCGCAGCGACGGCAGTCTCTGGGTGTATCCGATCGACGGCTCCGGCGGATGGGGGAGCCCTCGGAAGGTCGGGCAGGGATGGAACGGCATGACGACCCTGGTTTCTCCCGGCGACTTCGACGGCGACGGCGTGCCGGATCTCCTCGCCGCGGACGCCACCGGTCAGCTCTGGCTCTACCCGGGCAACGGAGGCTCGACGTGGAGGAGCCCCCGGCTGATCGGGTGGGGTTGGCAGATATTCGCACAGCTCGGCTGATCGCCGAGGGCCCGTCCCTCGGCGGTTCCGCAGGACTGCTCACCTAGACTGGGAAGGTTCCGTCGATGCCGAGACCCAGAAAGACCTCGTGAACACCACACCCGATCTCTTCGTCACCGTGCCCAGGGCGGAGTTCGACGCCCCAGGGCGCAGCCACGGTCTCCGCGACGTGGTGCGCTGGCGGTACCTCCTCCAGCTGTTGGTGCGCACCGGAGTAACGACGCGGTACCGCAACTCACTCCTCGGCTGGACCTGGTCCTACGTCCGGCCGGCGGCCCAGTTCCTCGTGTTCTGGGTCGTCATGGGCCTCTTCCTGCAGCTGCAGCGCGGCACGCCGAACTACGCGGTCTATCTGTTCTCCGGCATCATCGTGATCAATCTGTTCTCCGAGGCGTTCAAGAACGCGACGACGTCGATCGTCGGGAACGCGCCGCTGATCCGCAAGGTGTTCCTGCCCCGGCAGCTGTTCGCTGTTTCCGCGGTGATCGTCGCTCTTGTCCACTTCCTTCCGCAGCTCGCGCTGCTCGCGGTGGTCGTGCTCATGATCGGCTGGATCGGGCAGGCCTCGCTCCTCGCCGTCGGCGCCATGCTCGCAGCGGTCGTGCTGGTGAGTCTGTTCGCACTCGGGCTCGGGCTGTTCTTCGGAGCCCTCAACGTCCGTTTCCGCGATGCTGAGAACATCGTCGAGCTGCTTCTTCTTCTTGCCACCTGGGCATCCCCGGTCCTGTACGCGTGGACCATGGTCGAGACGGCGCTCCGAGAGATCGGCTGGCCGCGCTGGGTCCTCGAGATCTACATGCTGAATCCCATCACCCAAGGTGTGGAGCTGTTCCACTACGCATTCTGGCGCCCCACGGTCGCCGAACCCATGATCCCGATTCCTCCGGGGCTGGGGATCAACACCCTGTGGACGTTCCTCATCGCGATCGTCACCCTGTTCATCGGACAGCTGGTGTTCCGGCGCCTCGAAGGAAGGTTCGCGCAGGATCTATGAGCGTCACCACTGCACCGCGGCCGAGCGTCATCATCAAGGCCGTACACAAGAAGTTCACGCTCAACCACGCGTTCTCCTTCAAGGACACTCTGGTGTCCTGGATCCGCCGCCGGAAGACGAGTTCGAGCTTCGAAGCACTCAAGGGCCTTGATCTCGTGATCAACGAAGGCGAATCGGTCGCGATCCTCGGGCTCAACGGCTCGGGGAAGTCGACGTTGCTGAAATTGATGTCGGGCGTCATGGAGCCGGACGAGGGCCAGGTGCTCACGCGAGGGCGGGTCGCTGGTCTGATCGAGGTCGGAGCGGGATTCCATCCGGAGCTCTCGGGTCGCGAGAATGTCTTCCTCAATGCCGCCATTCTCGGGATGAAGCGCAAGGAGATCGAGGCCCGCTACGACGAGATCGTGGCGTTCAGCGAGATCGAGGAGTTCATCGACCAGGAGGTCAAGCACTATTCGTCGGGGATGTTCATGCGGCTGGCGTTCTCCGTGGCCATCCACGTCGAGCTCGACGTCCTGCTCGTGGACGAGATCCTCTCGGTCGGCGATGCCCCGTTCCGCGAGAAGTGCCGGCTCAAGTTCGAAGAGCTGATCGCGGCGGGCAAGACGCTCGTGGTGGTCAGCCACGACGCCGAGATGGTGCGCGAGCTGTGCACGAGGGGCGTCGTCCTCTCCCGCGGTGACATGCTCTTCGACGGTCCTGTCGGCGAGGCGCTCACCTACCTGGAGCCGGTGTGATGGCCTGGATCGGGTTCTTCCCGGTCGTCCTCGTCGCAACCCTGGTGATCTTCGTGCCGGGTCTCGCGATCGGCGCAGGCCTGCGGCTGCGCGGACCTCTGCTCTGGGGCTTCGCGCCTGCAGCAGGCGTCGCGGCGGTCGCGGTTTCGGCGATCGCCGCGCAGCTGGTCGGGCTGCGCTGGTCGCCGCTGACGGCGGGGCTGGGCTGCCTGCTCCTGGCGGCGGTCGCCTGGGCGATCGGCTTGCTGCTGCGCCCTGCGACGCTGCCTGCCACGCCGACGGTGCTGAGGGCGGGACTCCCGCTCGCGCTGCTCGCCGGTGCGGTGCTCGGTGCCTCCCGCGTCGCCGCGATGATCGGCGATCCGCAGAATCTCTCGCAGTCGAATGACGCCGTCTTCCACCTCAACGCGCTGCGCTGGATCGAGGAGACCGGTTCTGCGTCCTCCCTCACGGTCTCGGGCGTGCTCGGCGCCCATTCGTTCTACCCGTCAGCGTGGCACGGCGTCACGTCGCTCGCCCAGCAGCTCACAGGTGTCGACGTGGTCCACGCGGCGAACGCCATGTCGCTGACCATCGCGGGACCGGTGTGGACCGCGTCGATCGCGGCGCTCGTCTGGGTCATCACACGAGGAAGCGTGCGCGCGACGGTTCTGGCGGCGCTGTTCTCGCCTGGCCTGTTCGCGTTCCCATCGTTGGTGCTCGACTTCGGCGTGCTGTATCCGTACGCGCTCGCCGTCGCTATCGTCCCCGGAGTGATCGCGCTGCTCCTGGCCGGCGAGCGTCGTGCGGGCGCTGTCCACGCGACGCGGATCCGCACCGCCCTGCTCATGACGGTGGCGACTCTGGTGGGCCTGATCGCTGTTGCTCTCGCCCAGCCGGCCGTGCTGCTCGTCTGGGTGCTGGGCGCGCTGATCCTCGGATGGTCATGGATCTTCCGGTTGTGGTCGACCGCCTCGACGGGCCGGCGTGTCGTGAACGCACTGCTCGGCCTCGTCGCCCTCGGTGCGTCCGCCGGAGCGTGGATCCTGCTGGGACGGCAGACATCGGGCGTTCAATGGGGCGCCCTGTATCCGAACTACCAGGCGTTGGGGCAGCTCCTCATCAACAGTCCCATCGGTGGGCCCGCGGCCTTCGCGTTGAGCGCGCTGACGATGGTGGGGCTGGTCATCGCGGTCCGGCGCGCGTCGCTGCGCTGGATGGTCGTGTTCGCACTCGGGCTCGCCGCGCTGGCGTTCGTCGCCCTGGCGATGAACAATCCGTCGATGCGCACGTGGCTGCTCAGCGCCTGGTACGGCGATCCGTACCGCTTCGTCTCCCTCCTGCCGATCGTCGTGATCCCCCTCGCCGCGATCGGGGCGGATGCCCTGATCGGCGCCCTTTCGCGCTCTCGTCGTGGCGCACCGTCCGCCGGGCGTCTCCTCGCCGTGCTCCTCGTGGCGATCGTGCTCTCCGAGACCGTGGTCTGGACGGTGGCGCAGCGGACGAACGGCGCCGATGACTATGCGGACGACGGCACGTCCTTCCTCTCCTCGGACGGGCGCGCCCTGCTCACCTCTCTGCCGAAGTACGTCGGTCCCGACGACGTCGTGCTCGGCAACCCCTCCGCCGGCGCCGCATACGGGTACGCGTTGAGCGGGCGGACGGTGATTCCGCGTACGTGGATGATGCCCATGGACCCCGCCTTCCAGGAGCTGCGCGAGCACCTCGTGGACGCCGCCGCGGACGCGGATGTCTGTGCCGCGCTGAACGACATGGGCGTGGACTACGTCCTCGACTTCGGTCCGGGCGAGGTCGCTCCCGGAAGATGGTGGATGCCGGGGCTGACCGGATTCGCGGACGCCCCCGGTTTCGAGATGGTGGCGAAGAAGGGTGATGCGTCCCTGTGGCGCGTCACCGCGTGCGCGCCCTGAGCCTCGCCGAGCACTGGATAGGATTGATGTTGATGCGACCGGACCTGCCCGTTCTCGTCGTCATACCGGCGCTGAACGAACAAGACTCCGTTGCGACCGTGGTTCGCGACGTCTGCTCGGCCGTCCCCACGGCGACCTGTCTCGTCGTCGACGACGGATCCACCGACCGAACCGGCGAGAGGGCCAGGGAAGCGGGGGCCGAGGTGCTGTCGCTGCCCTACAACCTCGGCGTCGGCGGCGCGATGCGCGCCGGCTTCCGCTTCGCACGGACCCACGGCTATGCCGTGGTGGTGCAGGTCGACGCGGACGGCCAGCACGATGCCGCCGCGATCGGAGGCCTGATCGACGGTCTCGCGGACAGCGATGTGATGGTGGGGGCGCGCTTCGCGGGCGAGGGTTCCTACGAGGTGCGCGGGCCGCGACGATGGGCGATGGTCGTGCTGGGAATCGTGATGAGTCGGGTCGCGAAGACGCGCCTGACGGACGTCACCAGCGGTTTCAAGGCGGCCGGACCGCGGGCCATCGCGATCTTCGCCGACGAGTACCCCGCGGAATACCTGGGCGACACGATCGAGGCGATGGTGATCGCTGCGCGGGCCGGTCTGGTGATCCGGCAGATGCCGGTCGAGATGCGGCGCCGTCAGGCGGGGGAGCCGTCGCACAGCCCGGTCAAGGCTGCGGTCTACCTGCTTCGTGCCGGGGTCGCATTCCTGCTGGCGATGCTGCGTCCGCGCACCAGGATCGAGGAGGCCCGGTGAACGTGGTGACCTATGTGTTCGGGATCGTCGCGGCGCTCCTCACGCTGATCGCGATCATCGAGTTGACGCGGAGGGGAACGCTGCGCGAGCGTCATGCCGTGTGGTGGTTCGTCGGTGCGATCCTCGCTCTGATCGTGGCCGTGTTCCCGCGGATCCTCACCGGGGCGGCGCAGCTGCTGGGTGTCAGCATCCCCACGAACCTGGTCTTCTTCATCGCGATCGGGCTGCTCTTCCTCGTGAGCCTGCAGTACGGCGCCGAGCTGACCAGGATCGAAGCGAAGATGCGCGCCGTCGCCGAAAGGACCGCCTTCAACGAGCTGCGCATCGAACGACTCGAGCGTGCGCGCGAGGCGGCCGACGACGGATCCCCGGCAGAGGAGAAGGGCGACGCAGAGTGACCGTGCGAACGCGTTCCGTCATCGCCTCCCGCCTGTTCCCGCCGGAGGTCAGCGCAGGAGCCTTCCGTCTCGGGGCGCTGGCGAAGGTGCTCGCCTCGCGCGGTGACGACGTCCGCGTGCTGACGACGATTCCGCCGTCTCATGCGCCCTCGATCGCCGATGCCGAGGGCGTGGACGTTCGACGCGTGCCGGTCCTGCGCGACGCGGGAGGCAACGTCCGCGGCTATGTGCAGTACATGAGCTTCGACATCCCGCTCGCGTTCCGGCTGCTCGCGACCCGATTCGACGTCGCGGTGGCGGAATCGCCGCCGACGACCGGCCTGGTGGTCTGCGTCGCAGCATGGCTCAAGCGGCGCCCCGTCGTCTACTACGCTGCCGACGTCTGGACCGACGGTGTCATCTCCATGGGAGCGCCGGGGCCCGTGGTATCGATCATGCGCGCGATGGAGCGGGCGGTGTTGCGGCGCTCCCGCGCGATCATCTCGGTCTCCGCCGAGGTCACGGAGCGTCTTGTGCTCCTCGGCGCATCCGAGGAGCGCATCACCACCGTGGGCAACGGCATCGACACCGACATCTTCTCGCCCGACGTGGCCACGGCTGGCGCCGATGCTCCGTACTTCGTCTACACCGGCACGATGTCCGAATGGCAGCGGCCCGACGTGTTCGTGCGGGCCTTTGCGAGGATCGCCGCGGAGGACCCCGCGGTGCGGCTGAAGTTCTTCGGCCAGGGCGCCGTCGAAGCCGAGCTGCGCGCGGTGGCCGAGGAACTCGTCCCGGGGCGGGTCGATTTCGGCGGAGTGATCAGCCCCTCCGAGTCGGCATCGTGGATCCGCGGCGCCGTCGCCTCCCTGGTCAGCATCGTGCCGGGCATCGGCTACGACTTCGCCAAGCCGACGAAGACGTATGCGGCGGCGGCGGTGGGCACGCCGGTGCTGTTCGCGGGTCCGGAGGTCGGCAGCACGCTCGTGCGCGACGCCGGCCTGGGGCACGCTGTCGAGTTCGAGGAGAGCGCCGTGGCGATGGCGATGCGCGAGCTGCTCCAGGAATTCGCGACGGGATCGACCGAGTCCGCTCGGCAGGGCCGGGCGGCGTGGGCGCGCGCCCACGTCTCGTTGCGCGCAGTCGCGGACCGGGTCGCCGATGTGGTCGCTCAGGTCCGGGGTCGGACGGACACTAAACTGGCTGCCGACTCCGCGGAAGCCGTGGATGCCCAGGAAAGCAGGAAGCATGACCGCTGACAAAGTACGCATCGTCGATTCCGCCGATGTGTCCCCGGACGCCGTCATCGGTGCCGGATCCTCGATCTGGCACCTCGCACAGGTGCGCGAGGATGCGCACCTCGGTGAGAACTGCATCGTGGGCCGCGGTGCCTATATCGGCACCGGAGTCGTGCTGGGCGACAACTGCAAGGTGCAGAACTACGCGCTGGTCTACGAACCGGCGCGCCTCGGCGATGGCGTGTTCATCGGCCCCGCCGTCGTGCTGACGAACGACACGTACCCGCGGGCGATCAACCCGGACGGATCGATCAAGAGCGCGCATGACTGGGAGCCGGTCGGCGTGACGATCGAGAAGGGTGCAGCGATCGGCGCGCGCGCGACGTGCGTCGCCCCGGTCACGATCGGCGCCTGGGCGACGGTGGCCGCAGGGGCCGTGGTCGTCAAGGACGTCCCCGCATACGCGCTGGTCGCGGGCGTTCCCGCGAAGCGCTTGGGCTGGGTCGGCGAGGCCGGTGTGCCGCTGACCGCCGGCGAGGAGCCGGGAATCTGGATCTGCCCGCAGAGCGGTGCCCGTTATGTCGAGCAGGATGGCATTTTGAAGAAGGAGAACGCGTGAGTGAGTTCATTCCCCCCGCCAAGCCGATCATCGGTGATGACGAGCGTGAGGCCGTCGACCGGGTGCTGCGCAGCGGCATGGTCGCTCAGGGACCCGAGGTTGCCGCTTTCGAGGCCGAGTTCTCGGCGCATTTCGTGCAGGGACGTCCGGCCGTCGCCGTGAACTCCGGTACGGCAGGCCTGCACCTGGGACTGCTTGCAGCCGGAGTCGGTCCTGGCGACGAGGTCATCGTGCCCTCGTTCACGTTCGCCGCGACCGGCAACTCGGTCGCGCTGACGGGTGCGACGCCGGTGTTCGTCGACATCGAACCGGACGCGTTCACACTCGATCCCGAGGCGGTCGCCGCCGCGATCACGCCGAAGACGAAGGGCGTGCTTCCGGTACACCTCTATGGGCACCCGGCACGCATGCGCGAGCTGGAGGTACTCGCCGCGGCGAAGGGGATCGCACTCTACGAGGACGCGGCGCAGGCGCACGGCGCGTCGCTGGACGGACGCCCGGTGGGCACGTTCGGCGAGTTCGCGATGTTCAGCCTGTACCCGACGAAGAACATGACCAGCGGTGAGGGCGGCATGGTCACGACCGCCACCGCCGAGACCGCGCGCATGGTCAAGCTTCTCCGCAATCAGGGCATGGAGCGCCAGTACGAGAATGAGGTCATCGGGTTCAACGCCCGCATGACGGACATCCACGCCGCGATCGGCCGCGTCCAGCTCACCAAGGTCGACGCGTGGACGAAGACGCGACAGGACAATGCGGCGTTCCTCGACGCGAATCTGCAGGGCGTCATCGTCCCGCCGGTCGCGGACGGCGCTGTGCACGTGTACCACCAGTACACGGTCCGGGTCCCCGAGGACCGCGACGGTTTCGTCGCGGCGCTGAAGGAGGAGCACAAGGTCGGAGCGGGCGTCTACTACCCGATCCCGAATCACCGCCTCCCGTCCCTGGCGCACTTCGCACCGGGTCTGGATCTTCCCGAGACCGAGCGTGCGGCGAAGGAAGTCGTCTCCCTGCCGGTGCACCCGTCGCTGTCGCAGAGCGACCTGGAGCGGATCGTCGCCGCGGTGAACACCGTCGCAGGGGCGGGCGCCTGATGACGTTGCGGGCTGGACTGCTCGGCGTCGGGATGATGGGCCGGCACCACGCCAGGGTGCTGCGCGAGATCGACGGGGTGGAGCTCGTCGCGATCGCGGACCCCGGCGGAGATCCGCACGGCGTCGCGGGGGACCTGATGGTGCTGCCGGACATCGATGCGCTCATCGCTGCGGGAATCGACATCGCCGTGGTGGCGGTGCCTACGCGCTTCCACGAGGACGCGGCGCTCAAGCTCGCGGCAGCGGGTGTGCACACGCTGGTCGAGAAGCCGATCGCGCACAGCCTCGAGGCGGGCCAGCGCATGGTCGCGGCCTTCGCCGAGGCGGGGCTCGTCGGAGCCGTCGGCCACATCGAGCGGTTCAACCCGGCTCTGCAGGAGTTGCGCCGCCGCATCGAGGCGGGCGAGCTGGGCGCGGTCTACCAGGTCGTGACCCGTCGTCAGGGTCCTTTCCCCTCCCGCATCGCGGACGTCGGGGTCGCGAAGGATCTGGCCTCCCACGACGTCGATCTCACGGCGTGGGTCGTGCAGTCCCCGTACGAGCGCCTGTTCGCGCAGACCGCGTTCAAGAGCGGTCGCGAGCACGAGGACATGATCACCATCACGGGTCGCACGGCGAGCGGCGTGATCGTGAACAACATCGTGAACTGGCTGAGCCCGATGAAGGAGCGTCTCACGGTCGTCACGGGAGAGAAGGGCGCCTTCGTCGCCGACACCTCCACGGGCGACCTGACCTTCTACGCGAACGGGACGATCCCCCTCGAGTGGGAGTCCGTCTCCTCATTCCGGGGAGTGTCCGAAGGCGATGTCACGCGCTACGCGTTCGCCAAGCGCGAGCCGCTGCGGGTCGAGCACGAAGCCTTCCGGGACGCGGTCCTTGGCAAGGAGACCGATGTGGTCACGATGGCGCAGGGCCAGCGGACCCTCGCCGTCGTCGAGGCCGCCCTCGAATCGGCCCGCGGCGGAGACTCGATCCGGCTGCCGCAGGAGAACTGAACGTCATGGGTTCCGTCTCCCGGTCTCGGCCGGGGGACGGAACACCACCGTGCCGAGCCTGATCATGGCGGTGCTGCTGCACCGGATCCCGCGAGCGGGGCGCTATACCGCCTGAGTCGTCGCTCCGTCGAAGAGCCTCTGCGCCGGAGCCCAGTCATCGGCGAGGAAGAGGTCGGCGAACAGCCCGACGGGATCACCGCCGCGCAACAGCGTCCGCGTCAGCGCTCGCTCGCGTCCCGCGGGGATGAAGGCCTGGAAGGCCATCGGATGCGCCGCGTAGGCGCGGGCGCTCGCTACCCGCTGCGCCATCGTCAGAAGGCCCAGCGTGCGCAGAACCGCTTTCATCCGCTCTCGTGTCCCGAGATCGATGGAGGTGGGCGCGAAGGTCTGCAGAGCGGTGCCGGAAGCCGCCGCGTAGCGCTTCGCCACGAAACGTTCGTACCATTGACGATTGCGTCGGAGTGCGGGGGAGAGAGACTCCCAGGCCCGCATCACGGGCTCGTCCAGCATGGGAAGGGCCCACTCATACCCGAAATGCTCATACGTGCGCATCGAGTTGTTGATGTACTTCGCCTGCCGCTCGTGCAGGTTCCAGGACTCGATGGCCACCAGACGAGAGGCCGGCGAACCGTCGTAGCCGATCAGGTCGAGGTGCGCGTCGAACTTCCGGAGGAACGCCGGATCGCGGGAGAGAACGCGGCGGCTGTCAGGCTGGAGGACAGCGTGATGATCGATGACGATCTTCGTGATCTCATCGCGAGAGACGTCCTCGGGTCGATCCAGGATCTCCTCGTCGTGCATGTTGCCCACGACGGTGTGGCCCGGCAGGAAGACCGCGTCCTCGTCGACGTGACCGCCCCGGCGGAGATGGCGTACCGCATACCAGTCCTGGAAATGCGGCAGTGCGCTGCCGGAGTATCCGGACACGATGAAGTCGGCGGCGCCTTGCTCCGCCCAGGCGCGACGCATGCTGTCGACGTCATATGGGACGAAGATCCAGCGCTGGCCGAGGGAGGATGCGACTTCCGCGCTGATCCGCGACTCCGCCGTCTGTCCGATGCCGTAGGTGAAGTGAACGAGGTTGTCGTAGCCGAGTTCCTTGAGGACGACGGCGATCAGCCGGGAGTCGAGGCCTCCGCTCAGCGGCACGGCGACCTGGCGTCCGTCCAGCCGCGCGAGCAGTGGACGGAACGCATCGAGCAGGGCCTGGTGGAAGCGCTCGTCCGCGTCCTCGGCACGGGCGACGTCCTCGCCCGTGGCGCCGAGCACCCGTTCGAACTCGGAGGAGACCACACCGCCCTGCGCGATCGTCACGACTTCACCGGCCTGCACCTGGGAGATGCCGGGATGCAGTGTCTCGGCGCCGGTCACGAAGCCGAGATGCCTGAACTCCTTCGCGGCCTGCGGAGCAGGGCCGAGCTCGTCGAGCACCCGCGCGATCGTCTGCGCGTCGTCGCTCACGACCAGGTCGCCGGGGGCCGCGGCATAGAAGATCGGGAAGCTGCGCAATGCGTCCTGTCGAAGGTCGACGCCCCCGTCATCGTGCACGACGACGGCCGCGCGAGCCGCGCCGGGACCACGCAGCACGTGCGTGGTGCGGCCGTCCGCCGTCGACGAGGTCCAGCCAGGGCGGGTGAGCAGCAGTCGCATCACTCCATTCTTGCCGATTGTCCGGATGGGTCGGCGCCACTCCCGGCGGCGGTATTCGCTCCGCCAGTAGACTGGTGTGGCTCTGCGTTCGCGGAGCCGGGAAGGGGACCGTGAACGAGGACGCCGAGCAGCCGCGCTCTTTCGGCGCCCGTCTGCGCGCACTCGCAGGCCGCAATCAGCTCGTCGCGCAAGTTCTCCAGCTCATGAGCGGCACGGTCGCCGCGCAGCTCGTGGTGATGGCACTCATGCCTGTTCTCTCGCGCTTGTACACGACCGCCGACTTCGGCATCCTCGCGGCCTTCACATCCGTCGTCGCGCTTGTCAGCGCGGTCGCGACGCTTCGTTACGACATGGCGGTGATGCTGCCGAGCGAGACCCGGGACGCCGCTGTCCTGAAGAGCACCGCCACCTGGATCGCGTTCTTCGTCGGTATCCTCACGACGGTCGTCTGCGTGGCCTTCGCCCATCCGCTGGCCAACGCGATCAACGCCCCGCAGGCCGCCCCCTGGCTGCTGCTCACGGGGCTGTCGGCGTTCACCCTGGCGGAGATCAGCGCGCTCACGTATTGGCTGAACCGACACAGCCGCTACGGCGACATGGCGCGAAACCGCGTGCTTCAGAGCGGATCGACTGCCGTCGCGCAGCTCCTGCTGGCATTCGTTCGGCCCCTCGGCGCGGGTGGGCTCATCCTCGGCACGATTCTGGGCCAGATCATTTCCATCTTCGGGCTGCGACGACGAGCCCGTGATCTCAAGGAGCATGCCGCCCCTCGCATGGCAGAGCGACGCGAGCTCGTCGCGAGGTACCACCGCATGCCGCTGTGGAACGCTCCGACGGCTCTTATCGATGCGGTGCGTCTGAATGGCATCAATCTGGTGATCGCCGGGCTCTCGATCTCTGCGCTCGGGCAGTTCTCGATGGCGTGGCGGATGGTGGAGATCCCCGCGGCTCTGATCGGCAGCGCCCTCGCCCAGGTCTTCTTCCAGAGGCTCTCCGKCGTCCCCCGGGGAGAGATGGTGCACGCCGTGTTCGCGAGTATTCGGCGCTCGGCGATCTTCGGCATCGTGCCTTTTGCGCTCGTCTTCGTGCTTTCGCCGTGGATCTTCCCCTTCGTGCTCGGACCTCGGTGGGCCGATGCGGGGCTCTACGCTCAGGCGCTCACCCCCTGGCTCTTCATGAACCTGATCACCTCCCCGATCTCGACGATCTTCGTCGTGACAGAACGTCAGCACTTCAGTCTGATGTTCTCGATCGTCTACACCGTGATCCCCCTCGCAATCCTGCTGGTCGTGGGGCCGTCCGATCTTGCGCTGGCGGTCTACCTGCTCGGTGCCGCGATGGCCCTGATGCTGGTTCTCCTCATCGTTCTGGCCGCCTTGGTCGCGCGYCGCTACGATGCGGGGCGGACCGACGCGGTGCGCGGATAGCCTGACTGTATGGAGGAGAGCACGTGCACGTTCTGATGATTCCGTCCTGGTATCCGCAGGCGCCAGGCGACTTCAACGGCAGCTTCTTCGCGGAGCAGGCGGAGGCGCTGATCGCTGAGGGGCATCAGGTCGGCGTCGCCGCCGTCCGGGGTACGCCGCTCTACCAGCCCAGTGTGTGGCGCGGCCGGCCCCGGGGGATTCGCATCGCCGAAGAGAACGGCGTGAGGGTGATCCGGAAGGACATCATCGTCGCTCTTCCCCGACTGCATGCCATCAACCAGCGCGGATGGAACCGGGCGTGGAGGCGTACGGTCGAGCACTACATCGCGGAGCACGGCCGCCCGGATGTTCTGCACGCCCACGCGATGTTCCCTGCGGGGCTCGCCGCTCATGCGCTCTCGCGCTCCTTGGGAATCCCCTACGTCGTCACGGAGCATCGGCCCTCATCGATGGATCGTCTCGAGGAGCCGGGCATGCGCCGGCTGGCCGAGCGCGCCGCGACGGGCAGCGGGGGGCTGATCGCCGTCTCCCAGGGATTCGTGCCGCAGCTGAATGCCGCGTACCGTCTGTCCGCCCCCGCGGGGTGGCGCTATCTCCCCGGACTGCTCTCGCCCCAGTTCGAGCACATCGAGCCGCGGCCCCTGCCGGGCGGCCCCTTCACCGTCGGGCACGTCTCGCACCTCGACCCCGGCAAACGGGTCTCCCTGCTGATCGAGGCGTTCGCATCCGCCTTCCCGGACGGCCCCGAGCGGCTGCGGATCGCGGGCGATTCCGCGCATCGCCCCGGTCTCGAGCGGCTCGCCCGCGCGCAGGGTGTGCAGGACCGGGTGGATTTCGTCGGGGCGGTTCCCCGAGATCAGATCGCCGCCGAGTTCGCGCGCTACCACTGCTTCGCGCTGCCCAGTGAGGCCGAGGCGTTCGGTACGGTCCTGTGGGAGGCGATGGCCACGGGGCTGCCGCTCATCTCGACCGCGACGTGGGCCGGGCGCAACGCGATCACTCCGGAGAACGGGGTCGTCGTGCCGATCGATGACCGTGCGGCCCTCGCCGCCGCCATGATCCGGCTGCGCGACCGGCTTGCGGATTACGACCCCGAAGGCGTCCGGCGCCTGGCGCTGGACCACTGCGGGCAGTCCGTGTTCGTCGCGAACTACATCGACGCCTATGGGAAGGCACTTCGCCCGTGACCAGTTCAGCGCCTGTCATGATCTTCCACACCCCGTACCCGCTGGACCGCAGCGGCAGGAGTGCGAGTGCGATCCGTCCCGTGCGGATGCGCGAGGCCTTTGAGCAGATCGGCTACGAGGTCATCGAGATCACGGGCACCTCGTCCGAGCGTCGCACCGCGATCGCAGACGTCGCACGCCGCATCCGCGGCGGTCTCGAGGTCGCCTTCCTCTACTCGGAGTCCGCGACGATGCCCACGGCGCTGACCGATCCGCACCACCTCCCCGTTCATCCGCTTCTCGACCTGAGCTTCCTGCGGTTCTGCCGCCGCAGGGGCATCCCTACCGGCCTCTTCTACCGCGACATCTATTGGCAGTTCCCGGACTATGCGGCCGGGCTGCGCCCGTGGGTGACGTTCGGGATGAGGAGCTTCTACCGCTGGGACCTCCGTCGCTATCGCGCCGCACTCGATCGGCTGTTCCTGCCGTCGTTGCGGATGGCGGCGCACGTCCCGGAGGCCCTGCGGGCGCGCTCCGCGGCGCTGCCTCCGGCATCGGACATCGTCGACACGGCCGAGCCCCCGGCCGCGCCGCTGACTCTGCTGTTCGTCGGAGGACTGGGCACCTATTACCGCCTGCACGAGTGCTTGCGCGGAGTCGCGGCAGCGGATGCGCATCTGATCGTGTGCACCCCGCAGTCGCAGTGGGAGGTGGTCTCCGCCGAGTACGTCGACCTGCTCGACGGGACAGTCGAGGTCGTGCATCGCTCCGGCGCCGGACTCGAGGAGCTCTATGACCGGGCGCAGTTCGGTTCGCTCTTCCTCGAGCCGATCGCGTACCGCGAGTTCGCCGCGCCGATGAAGATGTACGAGTACCTGGGCCACGGCAAGCCGATCATCAGCGCGGAGGGATCGCTGGTCGCGGACTTCGTCCGGGAGAACGGCGTCGGATGGGTCGTGCCCTACGAGGCGGACGCCCTCGCCGCACTGCTCGGTCGCCTCGCTGCCGATCCGGCAGAGGTCGAACGGGTGCGCGACCGGGTGCGCGAGGTGCGCGAGGAGCACACCTGGCGCGCACGGGCCGCCCAGGTCGCCGCCGAGCTGGTGGGATCGCAGGCAGCGATCTAGCCGCCGAACGCGGCCGTGATCGCTGCCACGGCGCGCGATGCGGCGTGGCCGTCGCCGTAGGGCTGCGCGTCTGTGGCTGCCGGTGTCGAACGAGCCAGCGCCGCGGCGATCTCGTCCGCGGTGTTCGCCAGAACGTTCCACCCGAGCTCGACCGTCTCGACCCATTCGGTCTCTCGCCGCACCGTTGTGCAGGGCACCCGCAGGAGGAAGGCCTCCTTCTGCAGGCCTCCTGAGTCGGTGACGATGCCGGCGCTGTCATTGGCGGCGGCGATCAGCTCGGGGTACGCCAGCGGATCCCTGGTCCGCAGCGAGCCGGCATCGAGTGCGATGCCGTGCTCAGCCGCCTTGGCTCGGACGCGCGGGTGGGCGAGCAGGATCACGGGCAGCGGCGACGCGGCGAGCGCATCGACGATCTCGCGAAGCCGCGACGGGTCATCGGTGTTCTCGGCGCGATGGATTGTGGCCAAGCGGTACGCGCCCGGCTCGACGTCCTCGATGATCGGCTGCGCGCTCGGCTGCGCGGCGACGGCGTCCCTGACCTGGTACAGCACGTCGGTCATCACGTCGCCGACGAGGACGGAGCGCGCCGCGAGGCCCTCATCGGAGAGGTGCCCCATGGCCACGGCCGTCGGGGCGAGGCAGAGGTCGGCGGCGTGGTCGGTGAGCACCCTGTTGTGCTCCTCGGGCATCGCGCGATTGAACGAGCGCAGGCCGGCTTCGAGGTGCGCGACCGGGAAGTGCAGCTTGACCGCGCTGACCGCTGCGGCGAGCGTCGAGTTCGTGTCTCCGTAGACGAGAACCGCGTCCGGCTGGAAACGCTCCAGTACCCCGTCCATCTGGCTGAGGATCGCGCCGGTCTGCACGCCGTGCGATCCGGAGCCGACACCGAGGTGCGCGTCCGGCGCAGGGATCTCAAGGTCGCGGAAGAAGACGTCGGACAGCATCGGGTCGTAATGCTGTCCTGTATGAACGATGATGTGCTCTTCGCCGGCGGCTGCGGCCGCGCGGGCGATGGGGGCGAGCTTGACGAACTGCGGGCGGGCGCCGACGACGCTCATGATCTTCACGATGACAAGTCTATGCAGGCGACGGAGACGGGGCGGTCCCACGTCCCGGTGCTAGGGTCGCAGACGGTGTTGCGCGTGTGCCGCAGAAGGAAGCAGATGTCTCGGAGCCTCTCCCGCTGGATGATGCGTGCTCGTCGTGCCCTGCCCGCTCCGGTGCGCAGAGCGGTCGACGCCGCGGTCGCCGCGGAACGCGGCCCCTTCGCCTGGATCATGGATCGCACGGTCCCCGGCGCCGACGCCGTACCGCCGCTCTCTGCCGATCCGACGCGCCGTGCGCGCCTGCTAATCGCCCCCATGAACTATGCGGGTCAGGGCTCGGCGTGGGCGGCGAGCGCACAGTCCGAGGACGTCGAGGCGCAGAACCTGGCCGTGGAGTTCCCGGGGTCCTTCCGGTTCCCCGCGACCCGGCACGTGCCAGCCCGCACGTTCCTGGGCTCCCCGTCGTGGAGGCGTTCACAACGTGAGGCGCTCGCGAGCTTCACCCACGTGATGATCGAATCGTTCACCTCCGTCCTCGGGCGGGGGAGCGGTCGCGCCATCACTGCCGAGGTCGCGGAGATGACACGCGCAGGCATCAGGGTCGCACTCGTCTGCCACGGTACGGACGTGCGGCTTCCTTCCGCTCATCGCCGCCGGAATCGGCATTCCCCGTTCGAGGAGATGTCGACGCGCGAGCGAGAGGACCTCGAGCGGCTGGTCGCGGAGAACCTGGAGGTTGCGCGGTCCTTCGCCGGTCCTGTCTACGTGTCGACCCCCGACCTGCTGCTCGATGTCCCCGGCGCAGACTGGCTCCCGGTCGTGATCGATCCGGAGCGCTGGCACAGCGCCAGAGGTGTCGATGCGGCGGTCCCCGTGGTGCTGCATGTGCCGAGCGCCGGTCCGGTGAAGGGGACGAGGCACGTGGAGGCCGCCGCCCGCGAGCTGCAGGCCGGCGGAGTGATCGAGTACCGCACTCTTCAGGGGATCCCCTCCGCTGAGATGCCGGGACGGATCGCCGATGCAGACATCGTCGTGGACCAGCTCCTGATCGGCAGCTACGGAGTCGCTGCCTGTGAAGCGATGGCGGCGGGGCGCGTCGTCGTGGGCAACGTCGATGAGCAGGTGCGGGCTCATGTCCGCAGTGTCACGGGTCTTGAGCTCCCGATCGTGCAGGCGGACCCGGACACCCTCCGCGGGGTGCTGGAACGCCTGGCCGAGAGCCCCGACGAGCGCCGGGAGGCCGGTGCGGCCGGCCGCAGCTTCGTGCGCCTCGTCCATGACGGATCGTTCACCCGCCCTGCGCTGACGGCGTTCTTAGACCCTGTCGTCGATTGACTCCCGCCGTTGTGGCAGCCGGTCCTCTCCGCTGGTGAGTGCCGCTGTCCGCCGGGTGCGACGGTCCTGCTGCCACGAGCGGAGGCGCTTCTCCACCGGACGCTCCACATAGGCGTGCAGCAGCCAGGAGGCGATGACCGAAGCCCCGAGGACGAGGCCGGCCCACAGGATCGCGATCCATCCGTCGCCCTGCTGGAATCCGATCGCTTCGAGCACCGCGTACATGATCGTGGCGTGGATGAGATAGAAAGCGAACGACCACTCTCCGAGGGCGACGAACGGGCGCCAGCGCATGATCCTCGCCGAGCCGCGCAGCTCCGCCGATGCCGTCGCGACGATGAGCCACGCGCACAGGATCGTGATCGCCTCGGGGTTGTACGGCCACATCAGGGCTCGCAATCCCGGTGCCGACGTGCTGGCGACCACGCCCATCGCGATCCACAGTGCGATCGCGGTGGCGGGGACGAGGGGGTGCAGACGCGGCCGCCAGCCGGCCCGCATCGCCCCGGCGAGCGCGACGCCCATCAGGAACTCGGGAACGTGCAGGAAAGGTCGTGGCACAAGGCTCAGCCATGCGGTGCCCGGAAGCTGCATCAGCATCCGGATGACGATCAGGAGGACGCCGAGCATGACGGCGATCCCGATGCCCCAGCGGGCGCTGCGCCGGGCCGAGGTCGGGGCGGCGAACGGGAAGATCGCGTAGAAGAAGGCCTCCGAGGTCAGCGTCCAGGAGGCGGGGTTGCCGGCGAACAGGATCGTCGGCAGCTGGGACCAGCCCTGCAGCAGCAGCAGCGAGAGTACGAGCACGCCCAGGTCGAACGGCTTGATCCACGGCTGGTCGACGGGCGGGTGGAAGCGATAGAAGACGGGCACCGCAAGGAGCAGCGTGAGCAGGTGCAGCGGGTAGATCCGTGCGAACCGGCGCCAGTAGAACGTCCGCCGATCGACGCCGGGGCGCAACGACCACATCAGGACGAAGCCCGAGAGGACGAAGAAGAAATTGACGCCGAGGTACCCGAAGCCCATCGCCGCTTCCAGCGGGGCGGGAACATGGACGAGATTGAGGATGTGGTGGCCGAACACGGCCAGCGCGGCCCACCAGCGCAGCGAGGTCACCGCGTCCAGGCGAACGGGGGCATGCGGAGCGGACGTGGTCACGACGGCAAAGCGTATCAGCGGCCGCCCGAGAGACCGGAGAACACCGGGCGTGGGCAGCCCGGGGACGCGCTGCGGCGACACGCGGCCGAGGGCCGATAGCATTGAACCCATGCGCATCGCCGTCGTAGCCCTGGGAAAGATCGGGCTTCCCCTCGCCGTCCAGTTCGCCGATTCCGGACACGAAGTGGTTGGCGTCGATGTCAATCAGAAGGCTGTCGACACCATCAACGCGGGTCTCGAGCCGTTCCCTGGGGAGGCGCACCTTCAGGAGAAGCTCGCCGAACTGATCCTCTCCGGGCGTCTCCGCGCGACGACCGACTACGCAGACGCCATCCCCGGGGCCGACGCCGTGGTGCTCGTCGCCCCGGTGTTCGTGGACGACGTCACATGGGAGCCCGACTTCCGATACATGGATTCAGCGACGACCTCGCTCGCGCAGCACCTCACCCCGGGGACCCTGGTGTCCTACGAGACCACCCTGCCGGTCGGGACCACGCGGACGCGCTTCGCGCCGATGCTGGAAGAAGGGTCCGGGCTGAATGAGGGCGTCGACTTCCACGTCGTCTACTCCCCGGAGCGGGTGCTCACGGGGCGCGTGTTCGCGGATCTGCGCAAGTACCCGAAGCTCATCGGCGCGCTCTCGGCGGAGGGGACCCGGCTGGCTCGCGAGTTCTACGAGGCCGTGCTGCAGTTCGACGAGCGGCCCGACCTCCCCCGTCCGAACGGCGTCTGGGATCTGGGTACGACCGAGGCCTCGGAGATGGCGAAGCTCGCCGAGACCACCTACCGCGACGTGAACATCGGTCTGGCCAACCAGTTCGGCCTCTTCGCCGCCGCGCACGGGATCGACGTCTACAAGGTCATCGAGGCCTGCAACTCGCAGCCCTACAGTCATATCCACCGCCCCGGCATCGCGGTCGGCGGGCATTGCATCCCGGTGTATCCGCGCCTCTACCTGTCGACCGACCCGGACGCCGACATCGTCCGGACCGCCCGTCAGCTGAACGCGTCGATGCCCGAGCGTCTGGTCGCCCAGGCGGAGAGCGTCCTCGGATCGCTGTCCGGCCTCACCGCGGTCGTGCTCGGCGCCGCCTACCGCGGGGGCGTCAAGGAGACCGCGTTCTCCGGAGTGTTCCCGACCGTGGCCGCGCTGAGTGCACGCGGGGCGGACGTCCGGGTCCACGATCCGCTGTACAGCGATGACGAGCTGCGGGCCCTGGGGCTCGAGCCGTACGAGATGGGCGCCGCGACGGATCTCGCGGTGCTGCAGACCGATCACGCCGACTATCGTGCGCTCACCCCCGCGGATCTTCCAGGAGTGAAGCTGCTCGTCGACGGACGCGCCGCGACGGACGCCGCGCTCTGGGCGGGGACGCCGCGCATCATCGTCGGCACCGCCTCGTCGGTCTGATCAGGGCGATCGTGCGCGAGAAGGGATCCAGATGAACTGGGGCGACATCACCGTTCCCGTGCTCATGGCATTCGTCGTCGCGATCGTTCCCGGCGTCATCGCGGCGAGGATCCTCCGCCTGCGCGGATTCGCGGCGCTCGGGGCCGCGGCGCCGCTGAGCTTCGCCGGCATCGGTCTCTTCAGCCTGGTCCAGATCGTGCTGCCTTTCCGGTGGGCCGTCTGGACATGGCTCGTCTCGGTCATCGTGCTCGTAGGCGCCGCGGTCGTCGTCCGTCTCGTGCTCCGCCGTCTGGGGCTGTTCGGCGAAGACATCGCCGAGCCCCGATGGTGGCGCCCTCGTTCGCTGGCGCCCTTCGTGGCGGTGGGCGTGGCGGCAGCCGTCCTGACTCCGCGGTTGTTGGCCGTTTTCGGCGCACCGGACACCATCTCGCAGACTTTCGATGACATTTATCACCTCAACGCGGTCCGTTACGTGCTCGACACGGGTCTCATCGCTCCGACAAAGCAGATCATCCCCGGCTTCTACCCGAGCCTGTGGCACGCCTATGCGGCGACCGTCGCGCAGCTGAGCGGTGCCTCGATCCCGACGGTGGTGAACGCGACGAGCATCGTCCTCGCGGCCGTGGTCTGGCCGATCTCGGCGATCTTCCTCACACGCCAGATCATCGGATCCTCGGTTCCTGCGACCCTCACCGCAGCGGCCCTCTCGGTCGGACTGGCCGCCTTCCCGATCCTCATGATCGACTTCGGCGTCCTCTATCCCAACGAGCTGTCGGTGTCGTTGCTGCCGGCGGCGCTGGCGCTGCTGGTCATGGTGACCCGAACCGGCGCGGGTCCCCGCCCGGCGCCGCTCGTGGGCTGGATCGTGCTGCTCGCGACCATTCCCGCGCTCGCGCTCGCCCACCCGAGCACCCTGATGGCCTTCTTCGCAATCGGCGTCTGGCCGGCTCTCATCGCCGGAGTCCGGTGGCTGCGCGCGGAGCGGGCGCGGTCTCCGCGGTCGAGGCGCAGGCTTGCGATCGGCCTCGGCGCCTGGGGCATCGGACTCGCGATCGTTGCCGTGTTGCTGATCAAGGCCCGGCCGACCAGGGCCCAGGCTTTCTGGCCTCCGGCGATGCCGTTCTCCCATGCCGTTCAGGACGTACTCCTGAACGGCGTCGGCTGGCGACCCGACAATCTGACCGCGACCGCGGTGATGTTCCTCGGGATCGTGCTGATCCTGGCGCTCCGTCGCAGGTGGTGGTGGCTGGTGGCCGGATGGGCGACCATCGGCTTCCTCTACGTCGTGTGTGCGTCATTCCCCTCAGGCGTGCTGCGGTACGGCCTTACGGGCACCTGGTACAGCGACCTCTTCCGGATCGCCTCTCTCACGCCGACTCTGGTCGTGCCGCTCGGTGCCATCGGTGTGGGGCTCGCGGCCGCCGCACTGGTACGACCGCTGCCTGAGCGTGCGCACGTCGCCGTCGCGACTTCGGTCGGGGCCGTCGGCGCGGCCATCGTGCTGGTGCTCACGCAGACCGGACCCGCGATGTCGGCGGAAGTGGCAGCCGCGCGGCAGTCCTTCAGCCTGGCGCCGAACTCGCCGTTGCTCTCCTCCCAGGAGATGGCGCTGCTCAAGCGGCTGCCCGAGAACGTCCCCGCCGGGGACGTCACCGTCGGATCGCCCTGGACGGGTGCCTCGCTGGGCTTCGTCATCGCCAACCGACACGCCCTCGTACCGCACATCTATCAGGAGCTGACGCCCGACATGGAACTGATCCTGGACAAGGCGAACAAGGCCGCCAGCGATCCCCAGGTCTGTGCGGCGCTGAAGCGAACGGGCGTGCGCTGGGTCATCGACTTCGGCAACAAAGAGGTGCACGGCGGCAACCACCGGTTCGCCGGTCTGCAGGACCTCGCCACCGCGCCGGGATTCGTGAAGGCGGACTCCGAGGGCCCGGATGCGGTCCTCTACCGCATCACCGCGTGCGATTGACGCCTGTACCCTCGGCGACGGCGTGACCACCGTCGCCGAGGCCGGTAGAAGCCGGGCTCAGGCCTCGGTGCGGTGGCGGTCGGCCGGCGCGACGAACGGGCTGTGCGTCGGTGTCGAGGGCGTGGCCTGGATGTCGAGCTGAAGGGCGCTGATCAGCATCTGGATCCCGATCATCAACGGCAATGCCGCGAGCATCACCGTGGCGGCCGTGGCGACGACGGAGGCGGCGATCTGAATCATCACCCAGATGCTGATCCCGACGCCGACGACGAACAGGATGATGCCGAGGAACAGCAGCAGAGCGATGGGCGAGAACGACCACAGCACGTAGCGGTACCAGATGCGGCTCCAGTAGCCGACCGTCAGCCTGTTCATGAGCTCCGGGACGACCTTGCGCAGCTTGATGCTGGACACCTCGTCCCCGTAGACCGCGGGAATGGGCACGTCTGTCGCGGACACCTGGAGGATGTTCAGCTTGATGAGCAGATCGTTCTCGAAGCTGTACCGCTTGGCGATCCGGTCCAAGTCGACGCGGCGGAGTTCCTCCGTCCGCACGGCGGTATACCCGTTCTGGGGGTCGAACAGGTTCCAGTAGCCCGATGCGAGCTTCGTCATGAAGGACAGCACCACATTGCCGAACACGCGGTACCCCGGCATGCCGCGGAAGGACTCGGGGCCGTAGAAGCGGTTCGCCTTGGCGAATCCGAACCCTTCGTCGGTCACCTTGTCGAGCAGGGCGGGGAGATGCGCGGGATCCATCTGCGCGTCGCCGGCCATGACCACGTTCACGTCGGCGCCGAGCTCGAGCGCGGCCCGGTGCGCGGTGATGATGGCGCCGCCGACGCCCTGGTTCACCTCGTGACGGATCAGCGTGACCCGGGGGTCGTCAGAGTCGCGCACGACGTCGCTGGTCGCATCCGGACTGCAGTCGTCCACGATCACGATGTGATCCACGAACGCGGGCATCGTCTCGATGACCCGAGCGATCATCCGCTCCTCTTTGTAGGCGGGGACGACAGCCGCGATCACGGCGTTCTTATACATCGGCGCTCCGAGCGTCGGGGGTGGCGAACACCCAGTGGCGGTAAACGAAGTAGTTCCAGATGGTCGTGAGCACCACGGCGAGGATCTTGCCCGCGATCCACGGCCAGCCGAGCGCCGGTGCGGCCCAGACGATCCCCGTCGTTGCCAGGGTGTTGAAGATCACGAGTGCGGTGTATCGGACGACGCTCGGCGCGAGCTTGGCATCGGATCCGAAGGCGA
Source organism: Microbacterium sp. 05N427 (assembly GCF_056397105.1). Lineage (NCBI taxonomy): Bacteria > Bacillati > Actinomycetota > Actinomycetes > Micrococcales > Microbacteriaceae > Microbacterium > Microbacterium sp. 05N427. Next base: position 112,738 of record NZ_JBFTMT010000005.1, on the reverse strand, counting down.
AGACCCTCTGCAGAGTGTAGGTCACCGCGAACGAGGCGAGGAAAGCCACAGGCGTGGCGATCACCAGGGGGACGCGGAGCACGTCGTGGGTGAGCCAGAGCAGGCCGACGTCGACGACGAAGCAGAATCCGCCGACGATCAGATAGCGCAGTGCGGCGTTCGCCCAGAGACGTTGCGCGAGGGCGGGGAGCGTCGACATGAGGAGATTCTGACAGATCCCGACTCGGCATCTCCTGGGCGCAGTGCCGAGTGCATCGGCGGCGCGGGGCCCGCAGGGGCGCCGATATCATGGGTGCCATGCCAGATCGCGCCCCCGACCGTGTCTGCCCAGGACCCGGCCGCTCTCTCTTCGCCGCCCGGAGCCTCCGATAGCCCGCGGCGACGCGGTTCCCGCGGCGGGTCGGCGGCGGTTCCGGACCGACATCCAGGCTCTGCGGGCCGTGGCCATTCTGCTCGTCGTCCTGAACCACTTGTGGCCCGCGCGAGTCACCGGAGGGTACGTCGGCGTCGATGTGTTCTTCGTGATCTCGGGATTCCTCATCACAGGGCACCTGGTCACGGAGCAGATGGAACGCGGGCGCATCGCGCTCGGCGCCTTCTACGCGCGCCGGGTGCGGAGGCTGCTGCCCGCGGCGTTCCTGGTCCTGCTGATCACCGCGATCGCTGCGTTCCTCCTGCTTCCGTACCCCCGGTGGGTTCGCACCGGCGGAGAGATCCTGGCCAGCGCGGGATACGTCGAGAACTGGTTCCTCAGCGCGATGAGCGTCAATTATTCGGCGCTGAACGAGCAGGCCACGCCGGTGCAGCACTACTGGTCGCTATCGGTCGAGGAGCAGTTCTACCTGGTCTGGCCGCTCGTGCTCATCGCCGCCTGGTGGTGGGCCTCGCGCCGCTCTGCGCATCCCCGCAGGGTCGCCGCCGTCGCACTCGCGGTGCTCGTCACGGTCTCGCTCGCGCTCAGTGTCGTGGTGACGATCTCACTGCCGGGGCCCGCCTATTTCGTCACCTATGCCCGTGTCTGGGAATTCGGGATCGGCGGCCTCGTCGCGCTCCTGGTGACACGCAGGCTGCCTCGTGCCGCCGCAGAGTCTCTCGCGATCGCAGGATTCATCGCGATCGCCGTGGCCGCAGCCTTCTACGGACCGAGCACGCCCTTCCCGAGCGCCACCGCGCTGCTGCCCGCGCTCGGGACCGCCGCGGTCATCGTGGCGGGAACCGGGCGTTCCCGACTCCTGCACGGCGCGGCCACCTCTTTGCGTCCTGTGCAGTGGCTCGGCGACATCTCGTATTCGCTGTACCTCTGGCACTGGCCGCTCATCGTCCTCATGCCGTTCCTACTGGGAGGTGAACTCTCGACCCTGCGGAAGATCGGCGTGCTGGCGGTCGCACTGGGGTTGGCCTGGCTCACGCGGCGCTTCGTGGAGGTCCCCGGCCAGAGCTGGAAGCCGTTGCGGCGGTCGACGCCCGTGAGCCTGATCGGGATGGTGGCTGGCATGCTCGTCGTCGCAGTGCCCGCGGGCCTGCTCCTGACGGTCGGCACGGCCAAGGTCGAGGCCGAGCATCCACCGGCGAGCGTGCAGATCGCTGCGTGCCACGGACCGCAGGCGCTCGATCCGTCGGCGGCCTGCCCCGATCGTTTCGGTCCCGCGGACGAGCCGGTGATGAGCTCGCGCAATGCGTACTTCTCCTCGCCCCCGGAGTGCGCCGTGGTGCCGGGAGGGGTCGCGTTCGGGGCGGCTCCCGCGACGGCGGCCTGCGACTTCAGCGGCGGCGCACCCGATCCCGTGCGGGTATGGATCGTGGGGGACTCGCACGCGGAGCAGTGGAAGGGCGCGATCCTCGACATCGCTCGCCGCAAGGGCTGGTCCGTGACCTGGAGCTTCGGCGGGGGCTGCCCCGTCAACGATGCGCCCTACATCGGATTCCGCACACCGTCCTCGCCTGCGGACCGCGACCGGTGCCGTTCCTGGTCGACGAAGGTCACGGACCAGGTCCTCAAGGAAGCGCCCGACCTGGTGTTCACGTCGTCCGCGGGGAGGGCGCAGCTGGTGGACGACGGCACCGGGCGTCCGCAGCCCGAGCAGTTCGTGGACGGCCTCACCCGCACCTGGAGCATCTGGGCCGATGCCGGGATCGTCGTGGTCCCGCTGGGCGGGGTTCCGTTCAACGCCGAGGTGCGCGATCCTGGCTGCGCTCTGCTGCACGAGGCCCGGCCGGTGGAATGCGCCGTGCCCGAGGAGAAGGCCAACCCCGCCGATCCCTACCTGGTGGCTGCGGCCAGGATGGCGAACGACCGGGTCCGCCCTTTCGACGCGAGCCGGTTCTTCTGCGCCGAGGGGCTCTGCTACGCCGTGGTCGGGGGCATCGTGGTCTACTACGACGCGGACCATCTCAACCTCGACTACGTGCGTCGACTCGCGCCGGCGCTGGAGAAGGTGCTTCCCCGCATGCCCGACTAGGCGCGGGGCGTCTGCTCAGGCGTGGCGCTCCCACGCCGATACGATGGTTGTCATGGATCTCCTCATCGTCGGGTCGGGTTTCTTCGGCCTCACCATCGCCGAGCGTGCCGCAGCAGCAGGACGCAAGGTGACCGTCATCGACCGTCGTCATCACATCGGCGGCAACGCGTACAGCGAGGACGAGCCGACCACCGGCATCGAGGTGCACCGGTACGGGGCGCACCTGTTCCACACGTCGAACCCCACCGTGTGGGAGTACGTGAACCGGTTCACGACGTTCACGAACTACGTGCACCGGGTCTACTCCACGCACAAGGGCGAGGTCTACCCGCTGCCGATCAACCTCGGCACGATCAATCAGTTCTTCCGCGGTGCCTACACGCCCGACGAGGCGAAGGTCCTCATCGCGGGACAGGCCGGCGAGTTCGACGCGCATGAGGCCAAGAACCTCGAGGAGCGCGGGATCGCCCTGATCGGGCGCCCGCTTTTCGAGGCGTTCATCCGCGACTACACGGCCAAGCAGTGGCAGACCGATGCGAAGAAGCTGCCCGCGTCGATCATCAGCCGTCTCCCGGTGCGGTACAACTACGACAACCGGTACTTCAACGACACGTGGGAGGGTCTGCCGACCGACGGGTACACCGCGTGGCTGGAGCGCATGGCCGATCACCCCAACATCGACGTCAAGCTGAACGTGGACTTCTTCGACGAGTCGCAGCCTCTGAACAAGAAGGCGACCGTCGGTCAGGTGCCGATCGTGTACACCGGTCCGGTGGACCGCTACTTCGACTATGCCGAGGGCGAGCTGAGCTGGCGCACCATCGATCTCGAACAGGAGGTCCTCGACGTCGGCGACTTCCAGGGCACCAGCGTGATGAACTACCCGGACGCGGACGTGCCGTACACGCGCATCCACGAGTTCCGTCACTTCCACCCGGAGCGCGCCGACCGGTACCCCGCGGACAAGACCGTGATCATGCGGGAGTTCTCCCGCTTCGCCGAGCGCGGCGATGAGCCCTACTACCCGGTCAACACGCAGACCGACCGCGAAGGGCTCCTGGCGTATCGGGAGCTCGGTAAGGGCGAGCACGGCGTGGCCTTCGGTGGACGCCTCGGCACCTACCAGTACCTCGACATGCACATGGCCATCGGATCCGCGCTGTCGATGTGGAACAACCAGCTGGCGTGACGGACCGAGCCGGCAGGGTAACGCCCCCGCCCGTCGATAGGATCTCATCGTGACGGTGACCGAGACGCGGGGGGGAGGTATGTCCCGACGCTACTTCCACTCGCTCTGGCTGCTGTCGGCGCGCGATCTGCGGGTGCGCTACGCGACGAGCGTGCTCGGCTACCTCTGGTCGGTACTGGATCCGCTCGTGATGAGCGCGATCTACTGGTTCGTGTTCACGCAGGTCTTCCATCGCGGACAGGTGGGGGAGCAGCCCTACATCGTGTTCCTGATCGTCGCGCTGCTGCCGTGGGTGTGGTTCAACACCGCGGTGGGGGAGTTCACGCGGGCGTTCAAGAAGGATGCGCGTCTGATCCGCTCGACGGCGATCCCGCGGTCGATCTGGGTGATGCGCGTCATCCTGACCAAGGGGCTGGAGTTCGCGTTCGCGATCCCGGTCCTCGTCCTCTTCGCGGTGTTCGCCGGGGCGAAGCCGAACTGGTCGCTGCTGCTCTTCCCCGTCGCGATGATCTGGCAGACCCTGCTGCTGATCGGTCTCGGGTTGCTCGTCGCGCCGCTGTGCGTGCTCTGGGCGGACCTTGAGCGCACGACGGCGCTGATCCTCCGGGCGCTGTTCTATGTGTCTCCCATCATCTACGGGTTCAAGGATCTGCCGCACCAGCTGCACCTGATCGGCGCGCTGAACCCGCTGTCCGGAATCTTCATGCTCTACCGCGTCGGACTGTTCCCTGGGCAGTGGCAGCCGGAGCCGGTCATCATCGGCGCCGTCGTGACGGTGATCTTCCTCGTCCTCGGACTGTTCACCTTCCGCTCGCTCGAGCGCGACGTGCTGAAGGAGCTCTGATGACCGAGCAGCGCTCTGCGATCGAGGTCGACGGACTCGGCGTCAGATTCCGGCTCGGCCGGCGCGGACGCCGCAGCTTCAAGGACCTGTTCGCGGGGAAGAATCGGCGCAACCGTCCTGGCGAGTTCTGGGCGCTGCGAGATGTCTCCTTCCGTGTGCGGCAGGGCGAGGCGATCGGCGTGGTCGGACGGAATGGCCAGGGAAAGTCCACGCTGCTGAAGCTCGTCGCAGGCGTGCTCCTCGCCGATGAGGGGCAGGTGCGCGTGCACGGCGGAGTGGCGCCGCTGATCGAGCTCACCGGCGGCTTCGTCGGCGAGCTCACCGTCCGCGAGAACGTGCGGCTGACCGCGGGACTGCACGGGATGAGCCGCGCTGAAGTCGCCGCCCGCTATGACGAGATCATCGACTTCGCCGAACTGGAGAAGTTCCAGGACACGCCCTACAAGCACCTGTCCAACGGCATGAAGGTGCGTCTCGCGTTCTCCGTGGTCTCGCAGCTCGAAGAACCGATCCTGCTCGTCGACGAGGTGCTGGCGGTCGGTGACAAGTCTTTCCGGGACAAGTGCTACCAGCGCATCGACGAGCTTCTCGCCGAGGGACGCACGCTCTTCTTCGTCTCGCACAACGAGAAGGATCTGCGCCGTTTCTGCACGCGCGGCCTGTACCTCGACAAGGGGGGTCTGGTTCTGGACGCGGGTATCGGCGCCGTACTGGACCGGTACAACGCGGACAACGCCTGAGCGCCCGCCCCTCGAGGGGAACGGGCGCTCAGGCGGTGACGCGCGGACTCAGAGCCCGACGAGGCCGCGCAGCTGCTCGAGCACCGCACGGGCATCCGCGAGTGGTCCTGACGCGTCCGATCCTCCGGCGTACGCAGACCGCAGCGCCTGCAGCTTGGCGGAGTAGGTGTTGACGTCCTCGCCCCATTGGACGGCGATCGAGGCCGGCGCCGACTGCCCGGCGAGGTTCTGGGCGTCGTTCTGCAGAGAGTCGACGATCTGCACCGCGGTGTCGCCGCTCTGGCCCTGCGCCAGGCCGAGCCCACGGGCCGCGGCGTCCAGGCGGGGCTGCACGTGACCGCGGAACTCGGCGACGGACGGATCAGGGGCCGGCGGAGGGGAGGTCTGCGGCGTCGTGGGCTCGGTGGAGGGCACGACCGTCGGTGAGGGCGTCGGGGAGGTCGTGGGCGTGGGAGACGAGGAGGGCGTCGGTGTCGCCGTGCTCGTGGGGCTGTGGGTGGGCGACGGCGACCCGTCACCGCGCGGGATGAGGAACAGCACCACGATCGCCGCAGCGACCAGYACCGCCACTGTGAGCCCGACGATCAGGGCGATGCGGCCTCCGCGCTTCCTCGGCTCGTCCGGAAAGACCCAGACGGCCTCTGGCTTGTGCTCGCTCATCACTCGTCAGTCCTCCAGTGCGGGCATCGGGCGCCAGCTCCGGTCGCGGCCGATCCGACCGCCGTCGCGGAGCCCTCGGAACAGGTTGCTCGTACCGCGCACCGTGCGCTCGACGAACACCAGGCGGATGAGCTCCTTCGCGAAGGTCATCGCCGTGCCGAGGCCGAACAACACGGGGTTGTACACGTGGTGCGCGCGGTAGTAGTGCTTCAGATAGGCGCGGTTGCGCATGATGTAGTAGCGGTACGCATTGCTGGATGCGTTCATGTGCCGCACGCCCATGTCCCACTGCTTGATCTCTCGGGTGCGCCGCAGCACGAATTCGTCGACGATCACGGCCTGGGTGCGCCGCGAGGCGAGCCAGCCGTACATCTGGTCGTCCCAGTAGATGAAGAACCGGGGATCGGGGAGACCGATCTGCTTGACGATCGAGCGGTGGATGAACATGCCCTCGAAGCAGCCGCTGTTCATCGGCTTGAACCCCGTTGCATCGAAACCGGCGGGAGCGAAGGGGATCGGTATCCCCATGCGCTCGGCGATCCGGTACTGCCAGTAGAACGCGCTGCCGTCGTAGTCGTAGCGGCGGCCCTGGATGCTCTTGAACCGCGGGGCCCAGGCGCCCATCCTGGCGAGGCCGTCGGGAAGCACCTCCACGTCGTCGTCCATCAGCCAGATCCACTCGGATCCGAGTTCATACGCAGTGCGCATGCCCTCGCTGAACCCGCCGGATCCGCCCGTGTTGGTCTCCAGACGCCGATACACGATCTCGGTGCCGACCTTGTCCCGGTACGAGTCCACGACATCGGTGGTGTCATCGGACGAGGCGTTGTCGATGATGACGACCCGTCCCGGCTTGGGGGCCATCCCCACGATGCTGTCCAGCAGGCCCTGCAGCAGATGCGACCGGTTGAAGGTCACGACGACGATGGTCGCTGCGGCCGGATCGAAGCCGACTCCGGGAGCCGTCACGAGTGTCCCTCGAAGGTCGACTTCCAGGACTCCTCGGAGACGAGCTCGGGGAGCGCAGCCCGGTACTGCTTCTGCAGCTCCGGCCACCGCCGCCGCAGGGCGGCGTGCAGTCGGACCGTCTCCTTCAGCAACTCGCGGAACTTCTCGCGGTCCCGGGTGTAGATGTTGTGGCCGGATCCGTCGGCAGCGCTGACCAAGGCGCTGTCGTGCAGAGGCACGCGCCACCAGGCCGCGTCACCCTTGCCGAACTCGACCTCTGGTCGTTCCACGTTCGCCGACTCCGGCGTGTGGAACCAGTGCGAGACCAGCGTCGACGCGGTGAACCAGCGCAGCGCGATGCCGGTCGGGCTGTCGAAGACGTGCGCCTTGAGCCGCTTGAACACCTGGCGTCCGCGGCGCGAGCTCAGGGGCACACCCGAGTCCTTGTGCACGACGGTCTCGGGGAAGTCGGCAGCGATCGCGCGGGCCTGGGGCATCGCGGTGCCGAGATTCGCGCGCATGTGCTGAGGCCCGGAGAGCACATCGCGCAGCGCCTTCATGCGGAGCGCGACGGGGTAGTACTGCATCATCATCAGATGCTTGAGGTCGACCCGGCGGCTGTGCCGGAGGAGCGTACCGCCCCGTCGTGCGTTCGAGTGGATGAGGGCGGCGGCCATCCGGTTGCGTACGTGGAAGTAGGCCTGCCAATCGATCGAGTCGTCCTTACCGACCCAGGAGACGTGCCAGAGTGCCACGCCGGGCAGGGAGACCGTGRGGAAGCCGGCCTCGCCGGCGCGGAGGCAGAACTCCGCGTCGTCCCACTTGATGAACGCGGGGAGGGAGAGCCCGACTTTGCGGATCACTTCGACCGGGATCAGGCACATCCACCAGCCGTTGTAATCCGCGTCCAGACGCATATGCAGCAACGGCTGCTGGCGCAGGTTGATCGCCGAGAAGTCGTGCGGCATCTTCTCCTGGAAGAGGTTGCGCCACATGAACGGTTCCTCGTCCACGACCTCGGCCCAGGCATGCAGTTTGGGGCGGTCGAGCAGATCGAACATGTGGGCGCCCACGAGCATCGGCGTTGTGGCGAACCTGCCGAACGTGATCGAGCGACGCAGGGCCTCGGGCTCGATGCGCACGTCGTCGTCGAGGAGCTGGACGAAGTCGCTCTCCGGACGCTGGAGCGTCTCGAGCATCGCACGGGAGAAGCCGCCCGAGCCTCCCAGGTTGGGCTGAGTGATGATCTGCAGGGTCTCGCCGAGGCTCTCCGCGATCGCCGGGTACTCGTCGCGCGCGTCCACGCGCTGCGTGCCCTGGTCGATGAGGAAGATCCGGTCGACGAACTCCAGAGCCTCGGGGGCGTCGATCAGCGCTTGAAGCGTCTGCACACAGTAGTCGGGCTTGTTGTAGGTGGTGATCCCCAGCGAGGCCTTGCCGGAGCGTGCCGGTGCCTGCTCGGTCGTCCACTCGGCGCCTTCGAAGGTCGCATCCTCGTGGTCGGCCACGATGTCGAACCAGATCCAGCCACCGTCGCTGTACTGGTCGAGGCGGAGGTCGAAGGACGCGGACGACGTGCCGGACACTTCGCGCGTCTCGATCCGCTGACGTGTGCCGCCTCCATTGGAGCGGTAGACGAGGACCGTCGCGCGCCCCTCCGTGCGCACGGTGAGGCGGAGGTCTCGGACCGACGTCCAGTGCTGCCAGTAGGACGCGGGGAAGGCGTTGAAGTAAGAGGCGAAGGAGACGCGGCGGCCGGCGCCGATGCGCGCGCTGGAGCGTCCGAGGACGTTTCCGATGTGAGCCCGGCTGGTGACCCGCACCGGCTCCTCGTCGATGACGGACCACGTCTCCGGGTCTACGTACAGAGGGAGGAGGTCGGGATCCCGCTCGAGCGGGAAGACGACGTTCTGAAGGACGTGAGTCAAGACGTGTGCTCCGATTGTGTGGATAGCGACTCGAGACGAATCGCGTTCAAGGATACCTTCTGCCTCCGCGTCCACTGCTGAACGCGGGCCCGGGAGGATCTCGTGCCGCTGCCGCTCAGCGGTCCGGAAGGGGCGTCGAGCTCGTCTGCACGGCGTCGATGTTCTCGCGCCAGGACCGGGACTGGCCGGCGCGCAGGGCGCACAGCACGAGCAGGAACCATCCGGCGTTGACGAGCGTGAAGCTCTCGAACACCGAATCGACGGCGAGGGCGACGAGCACGAGAGGCGTCCAGGCGTACACGACGGAGCGGCGTACGCTCGCGACCAGCCAAGAGCGCACGAGGGCGACGCCGCCGAGCAGGCAGAACAGCAGGAGGCCGCCTGCGCCGACCTGGAGGAGGGTGTCGAAGAACGCGTTCAGCGCACTGCCGTGGTGGTCGTTGGTGAAGTAGTTGATCGAGTTGAACGGGTAGAGCGCGTCGTTCCAGAGGCCGAACCAGCCCCACCCCTGTGCGGGGCGCTGCTGCACGTAGGTGAGCAGGTTGCTCCACAGGTCGACTCGGATGTTGAAGTCGCTGCCCGCGTCGAGCACGGCGACGACGCGGGTGCGGAAGATCGCGATCGTGATGAGCACCGCGAGGACGACCCCGCCGATCGCCCACTGCAGAGGGCGCCTGCGGGAGACGGGGGCCTGCCGCACGATCACCAGCGCGACGCTGGCCGCGCCCACGGCGGCCGCGAGCACGAGCACGGTGGGCGAGGCGGAGAAGAGAGCGAGGAATCCCGCCACCACCACGGAAGGGATCGCGATCGCCGCCGAAAGCGACTGCGAGCGCCACTCCACCACGAACGTGATGACGGCGATGACCGCGATGAAGCCGAGCATGTTGCGCGTGCCGAACAGGCCCTGGATCGGCCCTCCGACCGCGAGCTCGCCCTGGATGCCGAGGAAGCGGAACGGAATGTCCAGCAGGATCCCGCTCATGATCTCTGCGATCAGCGATGCACCGAGCAGCATGCGCAGCGCGTCCCCCAGCGCCCTCACGGTCTGCAGGGTGTCTCTGATGTGCCCGACGACGACCGCGATCACGGCGTATCCGGCCAGGGCGGCCCAGGCCTTCAACGAGGCGGCGGACGCGGTCGACCAGACCGCGCTCGCGAGCGTCCAGGCGAGGAACGCGAGCAGCGTCGACGGCGCGAGGCGCAGCGGGCTGAGCTCCTCGCGCCGCACCCAGAGGATGCCGACTCCGATCACGCAGAGCACGGCGATGATCGTGTTGAGCGTCGCGGACGAGGTGAACGCGGAGATCGCGAAGGAGCCGAACACGCTCAGCAGCGCGCAGGTCGAGTAGGCGCGCGCCATCTCGACCGAGGCGAGCGTCCTCGCCAGGCGTCGCCGCGGAGTGGTCATGCCGTCCGCCGGCGCGACTGCGGCGGCGCGCCCTCGCCGGGGCCGGATCCCACGAACGGCGAGATCTTCATCTTGAACGACAGCAGGATCAGCAGCAGCCAGCCCCACAGCATGATCGGCGTCGATTCCGCGAGCCCCAGCACCAGGAGCATCGCGACGAGCGCCGTCGGCAGCAGTGACAGTGCGGCGTAGGGGCGGTCCTGCAGGAGATCCCAGCGGGGCCGGTCGACGGCGAAGAACCAGGCGCGCCACGCGAACGCGAAGAAGGCGATCGCGATGAGCAGCACGCCGAGGACGCCCAGCTGCAGGAACACGTCCAACCACATGTTGTGCGCCATGAACACCGTGATGCGGTGGTCGATGATCCAGTCGTGGAACGCGGGGTCCCACGGCACCCACGGCGAGGAGAACCCGTTGCCGAAGACCGGGTGCTGCACGGCGCGCGTCCACACCTTGCGCCAGATCTCGAGGCGTCCGGTGAGGTCGGAGGACTTGCCGAGGGCTCCGAACAGCGCGTCGCGGGCGAACCAGGCGGCCGCTGCCCCGACCACGGCGAACGCGGTGAACAGGGCGTACACCCTGGTGCGTCCGTGCGGCGCCCGCGCGCGGCGCATGAGCAGGGCGGCGCCGAGGACGAGCACGCCGACCGCGAACGACGCGTACGCGGTGGCGGAACCTGCTCGGAGGAAGAAGAACGCGGCGAGCACGATCCAGACGAGCAGCGCGGGCCTGCGTCGTGCTCCCTGCGCGTAGAGCAGCGCGAACACGACGAGGGCGAAGGCGCACAGGATGCCGAGCGTGTTCGAGTTGCCGACGATGCCCTGCACCCGGCCGCTGTCGAACAGGTCGCCGCGCACCCAGTACCAATGCGGATCCGGCTTGCCCGCGGGCAGCTCGGAGAAGAACGGCAGCAGCGGATGCCTCAGGGCGAGCGCCACCCACAGCTCGAGCAGCAGCGAGAGCCCGAGGATCCACTTCAGCGCGCTCGAGAGCGCGCGCACGATCTCGAGCCAGCTCAGCGTGAACGCGATGAACAGGGCGACGACGGTGATCGCCGCCTGCAGCGTCCAGGTGAGCAGGGTCGCCCAGGGCCATCCCGACCAGAACACCGACAGCAGCGCCAGCGCCGTGTATCCGAGCGCCGTCCACGGCATCCGGCGCCAGGGGAATCGCGCAGGCCGGGCCAGCGCGATGCGGGGGATCGCGAGCCCGAGCGTGCCGAGAAGCAGCACCCCCAGCACGACGGCCGCCCCGTCCGCGCCGAGCAGGTTGAACACCGCGGTGTGCGCGAACACGCAGAACAGCAGCAGCACGATGTGCGCGCGCAGCAGAAGGTGCCCGGTGGACTCGCGTGCCGGAGCGCTCGGCGGGGGTGCCGTGGAGAGTCGGGAGTGCTGGGCCATCGTGGTTCAGAGTACCGCCCGTGTCCTGTGACGTCGGGAGCGCGGCCGGGCCTTCGAGACGCCGGTGCGACACGCCGTACGCGTCGAAGAACGTTCAATGCGTGCTTGAGGGTTTACGATCCGCGACTTGACCAGGACGAATGACACGGGTGTAATTAGTAGTGCAACGCGGCCCGCGGGGCACCCGGGGGGATACGAGGGAGAGGGCGACATGACGGCATACCGTTCAGACGTTCCCGACGACTGGTTCGTTGATCCGGTCCAGTTGGGGGTGCCGGGCGTCCGTCGCCCGACCGAGGGGGACGACAACGCACTCGCGTGGCAGAGCGACGCGCTCTGTTCGCAGACCGATCCAGAGGCCTTCTTCCCGGAGAAGGGCGGCTCGACCCGTGACGCCAAGCGCATCTGCACGTCCTGCGACGTGCGCGGCGAATGCCTCGAGTACGCGCTCAACAACGACGAGCGCTTCGGGATCTGGGGCGGGCTCTCCGAGCGCGAGCGCCGCAAGCTCAAGCGCCGCGCCGGCTGACGCACTTCGACAGCGCTCGGTGACCGGCACTTCGACGGCGCTCAGCGACCGGCACTTCGACAGCGCTCAGTGACCGGGGCGGAGCGTGCTCGGTGACTGCCGTCCCCGCCTGGCCCGAGCAATGCGTATGCCGGGAAAACCGGGACGCGCCCGCGTCCCATCCCACCAGCCGGCGGTGGCCCGCTTAGGCTGACCCCGTCATGTCTGCCCGAGTACACGCCGTCCTCGTCGCCCGTTCGGGTGCGACCTCCCTCGCGCGCCTGCTGCGCGCCCTCGATGCGCTGGCCGCGCAAACCCGCCGGCCGGATGCGCTGACGATCGTCGCATGCGGCTCGTCGAGCGCCCTCCGCGGCAGCGCCCGCGTCGCCGAGGCCGCAGAAGCGGTGATCGAGACCAAGGCCTCCACGACGCTCGCCGCCGCGGTCGCCCTCGCGCTGCCGCGCGTCGCCGATGATGCAGCGCTGTGGATCCTCACCGAGGATTGCGCTCCCGCCCCCGCGGCGCTCGCGCAACTCGCCGGGGCACTGGAGCGCTCACCCGCGGCGGCGATCGCCGCGCCCAAACTCGTCAGCGCCCTCGACGAGCACCGCATCGTGTCGTTCGGGCAGAGCATGACCCGCCTCGGCCGTGCCGTCGACCCCGCACGCGGGGAGCTGGACCAGGGCCAGCACGACGGCATGGACGACGCGCTCGGCGCCGATGCCCGCGGTCTGCTCCTGCGCGCCGGTCGTGGGCTCCGCCCCGACGCCGGCCTGGGCGGACGCGACGAGGGGCTCGACCTCGGCATCCGCGCGCGCCTCGCGGGCGGGCGCCTGGTGCTCGCCGCAGGCGCGCGGATCGTCGTCGACGACGGCGCAGAGACCGAAGGGACCGCCGCGGACGCGTTCGCGCGGCGCCGCGCACAGCTGCACCGGCGCCTGAGCTATGCTCCCGCCGCCGTGGTGCCACTGCACTGGCTCTCGCTGCTGCCGCTCGCCCTGTGGCGTTCGATCACTCACTTGACGGGCAAACGCCCCGCCGCCGTGCTTCCGGAATGGGGCGCGGCGGGACTCGCCATGGTCTCGGGATCCGCCGTCACCCGCTCCCGCCGGGAGATCCACGCCGACCGCAGCGCGAGCTGGGCGAGCATCGCTCCGCTCCGCGTGACTCGCACGCAGCTGCGCCAGCGCCTGGACGACGGACACGGCACCGAGGCCGGCGTGCATGAGGACCTCGGATTCTTCTCCGGTGGCGGCGCCTGGGCGGTGCTCGCCGCACTGGTCGCGGGCGTCGCGCTGTTCGCCTCGCTGCTGGCCTGGCCCGCCCTCGGCGGAGGCGCGCTGCTGCCGTTGCGGCAGACCGTCGCGGCGCTGTGGCGCGATGCCGCGTACGGGCAGCACGGCTTCGGGGTCGACGTGGTCGGCCCGGCGGATCCGTTCTCCGGTGTGCTGGCCGTGCTCGGCTCGCTCTGGCCGGGGTCGCCCTCGTACGCGCTGCTGCTGCTCTGGGTCGCGGCTCTGCCACTCGCCGTCCTCGGCGGCTGGTTCGCGGCCACCCGGATCACCGACAAGCCGGGATTGCGCATCCTCGCCGGCGTCGTATGGGCGCTCGCTCCCACCTTCCTGATCGGCCTCGCTGAGGGGCGCCCGGCCGCAGCGCTGCTGCACCTGCTGCTGCCGTGGGTGTTCCACACGGCTCTCGTCGCCCAGCGCTCCTGGGGCGCGGCAGGGGCGGCGTCTCTGCTGACGGCCGCCGCGCTGGCCTGTGCGCCTTCCCTCGCTCCCGCGTTCGTGCTGCTCTGGCTCATCGCCATCGTGTGGCTGCTCGCGCGCCGCACGGTGCGCGGCGCCGTGCGCATGATCTGGGTGCTGGTGCCCGCCGTCGTCGTGTTCGCGCCGCTTGCGATCTGGCACGCGGCACACGGATCCCTGTGGGCGCTGCTGTCGGATCCCGGTGCGATCGTCGTGGCGCCGCAAGCAGCCGCAGACGCGGCAGGGCGTCTGTCGCTGCTCGCCGGTCTGCCGACGATGGACCAGGCGGGCTGGCCCGCGCTCCTCGGTGTCAAGGACACACCGTGGGTGCTCTGGCTGGCTGCTCCGCTCGCACTGCTCGCCGTGTTCTCCACCATCACGCGTCGCTGGAGCGTCGGGATCGGATCCCTCCTCGTCGCCGCCGCAGGTCTCGCCACCGCGTTCGCCGCAGTCGGCGTGACGGTCGCCTTCGCGCAGTCGCAGGCCGTGCCGCTCTGGCCCGGCACCGGGCTGAGCCTCGCCTGGATCGGCGTGCTGGGTGGGGCCCTCGTGACCCTGGACTGCGCGATCACCCGTCCGGCCCTGCGCAGCGCCGCCGCTCTCATCGCCGCCGCCGGCGTCGTGGTGTGCGCGGTGCCGACAGCCGTGTCGTTCGTCGCAGGCACCGCGACCATCCAGCGCGGTGAACTGACCACGCTGCCGGCCTATGTGAACGCGCAGGCCCGCGCCGATCGCGAGCTCGGCACCCTCGTGCTGAGCGCGCAACCGGACGGCGCCCTCGCCAGCACGGTCGTGTGGGGCGCGAGCGCGACGCTCGGTGCGCAGTCCACGATCATCAACACCGCGACCTCCGTGCCAGGCAAGAATTACACCGAGCTGACGGTCGACCTCGTGTCCGCGCGGCAGTTCGATGCGCCCAAGGCGCTCGGCGCGCTGGGCGTGCGCTTCGTCCTGGTGCAGGCGGGATCGGACAAGGAGACGTCGGCGGAGCGTTCGCTGCGGCTGCAGTCCGAGACGGCCCTGGACCAGCGCGCGGGCTTCGTGCGCGTCGGCGAGACGGCCCGCGGCGTGCTGTGGCGCATGAATGCCGAGCCGGCCGCCCGCGGGGGGCTCAGCGTCGGACAGCGCGCGACCGCGCAACTCGTGGTGACGGTGGAGCTCATCGTGCTGCTCGCCGCGCTCCTGCTCTCGATCCCGACTCGTGCCTCGCGCCGTGCCGCGCGTGCGGTTCCCCGCGCCGTCGGCGTGCTGCCGGAGCGGGCTCCCCGCCCGGTCAAGCCGCAGCGGGAGCGCCCCGCGCGTGCCTCGAAGAAGCGCAAGGCCGCGCCCGCGTCCGTCGTGGTCCCCGCCATCGTGTCCGCGCCCGGCGATGAGGTCGCGTCGGACGCCGGCCCCGTATCCGCCACCGCGGCCGATGCCGAGGCTCCCGCCGAAGCCGAAGCCGAAGCCGAAGCCGAAGCCCTCGCGGTCGCCGAGGCTCCCACGGAGACGGGGCACGAGGAGGCGCCGGCCGAGGCGGCCGCAGAGGCTCCCGCAGAGCCCGATGCGACTGCGGCGGAGACCACACCAGAGCCCGCGACCGTGAGTGAGCCCGCGGGCGACGTACCCGCGCAGGACGCAGCGGACGCCGCCCCGGATTCTGCCGGCCCGGAACCGGATCACGATGAACCCCGCCCCGATCCCGGCGCCGATCCCGACCCTCGGGATCCAGGATCCGCACCCGCCGAGACCGCATCCACGCCCGCGAAGGAGGCAGACGCATGAGCCGCAGGACTTCCGCTCGTCTCGTCGCCACCGGCGCCCGGCTGACCGCCGGCGTCGTCGTCTCGGCCGCCTGCGTCGCGGGCGCCGTGATCGCGATCCCCGCGGCCTGGCCGACGATCGCGAACGAGCCGGCGCACACGACGGTCAAGCCCGTCGCGGGCGACACGCTGCTCAGCTGCGCAGGGTCCTTCCTCGCGCTCGGACGCGATGCTGCCCAGGCCTCCCAGCTCAGCGTGGCGGGCACCCCGAAACTCGTCAGCGGGGCGGCTGCGGGCGCGAACCTGACCTCGACCGAGCTCGGAATGTCCGATCTGGTGGGGACCACCGTCGCGCCAGGGTTCACCGCCTCCCCGCAGAACAGGGAGCCGGCGCTCGTCGCGGCGGCCCAGTCGGTTACGGTCTCCGCCGACGACCTCTCCGGGTTCGCGGCGTCCGCGTGCCGTCCGCCCAGCCAGGAGTCCTGGATCGTGGGCGGCGCCGGCACCACGGGATCGAGCGACATCCTGCTGATCGCGAACCCCGGTGCGGTCACGGCGACCGTGACCTTCACCGAGTACGGCTCGACCGGCGGCACCCATTCCTCCGAGCTCGTGGTGCCCCCGCGCACCCAGTCCACCGTGCCGCTCGTCGCGGGCTCGGCGGGGGAGAGCAGCCCCGTCGTCAAGGTGACCTCGAGCGGAGCCCCGGTGCGCGCGGCGCTGCAGTCGAGCCTGATCCGCACCCTGGATCCGGTCGGCATCGACGTGCAGGATGCGATCGCGCAGCCCCAGAAGGACTTCTCGCTGCTCGGCGTGCGAGCCCTGGTCGGCTCGAACGACGACGACAACGCTTCGACGGCCGTGCGCCTGCTGGCCCCGGACGCCGATGCCACGGTGACTCTGCAGCCCCGCAACGCCGCAAACGGCAGCAAGGTCGGCGACCCGAAGACCGTGAAGCTCACCGCGGGCCAGGTCGGATCCGTCAACTTCTCCGCGCTGAAGCCGGGGCTCTACTCGATCGACCTCGAGGCCAGCACGCCCGTGGTCGCCGCGGCCTGGCAGACCACCGGCACCGCCAAGGGATCAGACTTCGACTGGATGACGCCGGCCCCCGCCCTCACCGGCGCCACGGCGTTCGCGGTGGCGGACGGACCCGCACCGCAGCTGCACCTGCAGAACGCGTCGGCTCAGACGACCACGGTCGAGCTCACCCCGATCGACGGCGGGACGACTCAGCGGGTCACGCTGCAGCCCGACGGTGCAGCGACGGTCGCGATCCGCGCCTCCACGACGTACACCCTCTCGTCGCCCACGGCCGTGCGCGCCGCGGTGGTCTATTCGGGCATCGGTCGGCTCGCGGGATATCCGGTCTGGGCGACCGACGCCGCAGMGGCCCCGATCACGGTCTATCAGCGCTAGGCGTCGGGCACGGCGCCCGACGCGCCGGGCACGTCACTCGTCAGCGTCGAAGCCGCGCGGATCCATCTCCCACGGCTCGCGCCCGATGTACTGCGCGGCGGCACGGAACACCGCGCCCTCGATCGCGACGCGACGGTGCGATGCGTCGTCGTGACCGGGTTCGAGCAGCCGTTCGATGGGAACGCGGAACAGGACGATCCGCTGCGCCTGGGTGTCCACGAGCCAGCGCGGCAGCCCGTCCGGATCCGAGTGGGTGGGCATCGCGGCGATCTCGATGCGCACGGGGCGCAGATCCGGCCACATCGAGCGCAGCAGTTCCACCGCGGATCCGACGTGCAGATCGAACGAGTCGAGTCGTCCGTCGAGGGGCGGAAGCGGCGGCCGCACGACCGAGCTGCGGCCCAGGCGGCCGTGGCGGCCGTGCCGGTCGCCACGACGCGGGACGACCGCGCGGCGGGAGGGGCGGACACGGCGCATGCCGCCAGTCTAGGCGTCGCCGGAGCTCTCTGCGGCAGGCGGGCGGATCCGGCGGTCGTGCGCGCGGCCTCCCGGCATGCACGGCGCAGAACCCTAGCCTGAAGGGGATGTACGGACGACTCTGCTCCAAGGTGGGCTGCGCGCGCGAGGCCGTGGCGACCCTCACCTACGATTACGGCGACCAGATGGCGGCGTTGGGCCCGCTCGGGGCCGGGAACGACCCGCACGCGCACGACCTGTGCGCGATCCACGCCGAGCGCCTCTCTGTGCCGGCGGGCTGGATCGTCGTCCGGCACGAGACCCTGCAGGCCTGACCCTTCGTCTCGCTGCGCTCGCTCAGGGACCGTTCGGCGGTGATCACACGCCCACGTCGACGCCGCTGAGGCGCTGCACGCGCACGTCGGCGAGGGCCAGCGCGCGACGTTCGCGCTCCCGGCGCAGCACCGTCGCCGCGACGAGCACGGCCTCGGGGGGAGCAGCGGGCATCGGCGAGATGTAGGCCGATGCCTCGGTCAGCAGCTCGTGCGCGATCCGTACTCTGGCGGCGGGCAGCAGTTGCGTCGTGCTGTCCAGGAACTGCGAGATCCGCCGCGCGAGCCGATCCGGCATGCGTGCGACGTCGGCGATCGCCGCCCAGGCCTCGAGCCCCGGTGGCATCACGAGCACTCGCGCGACGAGGCGCGGCGTGCGCACCTTCTGGCTGTACGTCCCGGCGACGAGGTCGCCCAGGCGCTGCGACCGCGCGGTGAAGGCCGCGGTCAGGAAGGCCACGGCTCCGAAGGTGAGATAGGTCTCGAACACACCGATCAGGGAGCGGATGAGCGCGTGCCGAAAGCCGGCGGCGCCGCCGTCGATGCGCACGATCCGCCCGCCCACCGCGAGCTTGCCCAGGCTGCGACCGTGCGTCAGGGTCTCGATCGTGCACGGCACGATCAGGAACGCCGTGACCAGAGCCAGCACGGAGAGGATCCCATCCAGCGCAGGATCGCCGAAGGCCCCCAGCAGCCAGTAGCGCACGGCGATGTACCCGACGAAGACCGCCCAGCTCAGGACGCCGTCGATCAGCGCGCCCAGCGCGCGGAAGAACAGGCCGACCGGCTGGACCTCGATCGCGACGGCCTCGCCGGACAGGACCTCGTCGCCGGGATCGAGCGCCGCGATCGAGTGCGCAGCGCCCACCGAGTTCGAGGCGCTGGCATCCGACATGGGTACAGTAAAACACGTGGACGCCGACGCACTTGCCGATGCCAGGGGCCGTGAGTGGGCGCGCCTGGACGAACTCAGCCGGCAACCTCTCGACGGCGCCGGCGTCGACGAGCTCATCACGCGCTACCGCGCGGCATCGGCCGATCTGGCCGATCTGCGCAGCTCGGTGGGCTCCTCGCCGCAGAGTGCGCACGTCTCCACGATCCTGGCCAGGGCGCGGCTGCGGTTGACGGGGCAGGGCGACAACGTGCTCCGACAGATCGCCCGCTTCTTCACCCTGCAGCTGCCCGCCGCGCTGTACCGGCTGCGCTGGACCACCCTCGTGATCGCACTCGCGAGCCTCGCCGTGATCGTCGGGGTGGCGATCTGGATCAGCGCGGATCCGGCCCTCGTCGCGGCGCTCGGATCCAAGGCTGACCTGCAGTACTACGTCGAGCACTCCTTCACGGAGTACTACACCGAGAACCCGGCGGCCGAGTTCGCGGGCCTGGTGTGGACGAACAACGCCTGGATCGCGGCGCAGTGCGTGCTGCTCGGAGTGACCGGCATCTGGCCGATCATGGTCCTCCTGCAGAACGCCGTGAACGTCGGCCTCGCGGTCGGCGTCATGTTCGCGTTCGGCCGCGGTGACGTCGTGGTGCTCTACCTGCTGCCGCACGGCATGCTCGAGCTGACCTGCATCTTCGTTGCGGCGGCGGCGGGCCTGCACATCTTCTGGGCCTGGCTGGTGCCGGGGGAGCGCACCCGCGGCGAGGCGCTCGCGGCCGCAGGGCGATCACTAGGCATCGTCGCGATCGGACTCGTGTTCGCCCTCGGACTCTCCGGTCTGGTCGAGGGATTCGTGACCGGCTGGGGACTGCCCTGGCCCGTGAAGATCGGGATCGGTGCGCTCGCGCTGGCGGTGTTCCTGTCCTACATGCTGATCCTGGGCCGTCGCGCGCAGCATCTGGGCGAGAGCGGCGACCTCACCGAGTTCGAGGCCGGCACGCCGACGCTCGTCGCCGGCTGACCCCCCCCGGATCCGGCTCCGGATCCGGCTCCTGCGCCCAACGCCGAGCGACAGACGCCGAGACCGAACCTCCGTCCCGAGACCGCGGTTCTCATCGTCGGTCTCGGGACGCAGGTTCGGTCTCGCGGTCAGCGCTCGCGGTCAGCGGGGGCGGGCGGGGGCGGGCGGCTGGTCGAACAGGGCGCGGTAGGTGAAGCCGGCGATCAGGGCGCCCAGGATCGGGAAGATCACGAACACCCACAGCTGCGCGAGCGGCGCGATGCCTCCGTAGATCGCCGTGGCCAGCGAGCGTGCGGGGTTCAGCGAGGCGTTGTCGATCGGCAGGGTCGCCAGCACGCCCAGCGTGAGCGTCAGTCCGATCGCGACGCCCGCGAAGGGCGTGCCGCGCGTCGGATGCGTGACGCCGAGGATCACGAACAGGAACAGCGCCGTGAACGCGACCTCGGCGATGATCGCGGCCCATACCCCGAATCCGCCGGGGGAGAGCGACCCCCAGCCGTTGCTGGCGAAGCCCGCGTCCTGCGCCCGGGGCAGCCAGCCGTCAGGGCCGAACGTGCCGATCAGCGTCAGCACCGTCGATGCCACGACGCCTCCGACGCACTGCGCGACGATGTAGGGACCCGCGTCCCGCCACGCGATTCGTCCCGCGGCCGCGGCGCCGAGCGTGACGGCGGGGTTGAAGTGCCCGCCCGAGATCGGACCGAAGGCGTACACGCCGACGAGCACCGACAGACCGACGGCGAGCGCTACCGCGAGGTAGACCGAGCCCTGCGCGCCCGGATCCGTGAAGTGGCTCGACGCGAACAGGGCAGTGCCCATCGCGGCGGCCACGAGCAGGAACGTGCCGAGGCCCTCCGCGACCAGGCGCGGGGCGAGCGACGAGGCCGGGGCGGCCGGTGCGTCGACGGGGGAGGAGGACATGGGGCTCCTTGCTGTCTGGCGCCGCGGGGAAGTGGGGCGCCGCTGTCCGTCAGCGACATTACCGGCGAAGGCGCGGCGAGCGCGCAACACCGACGGCCCGCCCCGGGATCGGGACGGGCCGTCGGCGTCGGGATCCGGTCCCCTCGACGAGCTCAGGGACCGGATCCGTGCGGCGGGCTCAGCGCACGTCGAAGCGGTCGAGCTCGGCGACCTTGACCCAGGCCTTCACGAAGTCGTCCACGAACTTCGCGCCCGCGTCATCGCTGGCGTACACCTCGGCCAGAGCCCGCAGCTCGGAGTTCGAGCCGAACACGAGGTCGGCACGCGTGCCGACCCAGGTCTTCTCGCCCGTTGCGTCGTCCGTGGCCTGGAATGCGTGGGATCCGGGATCCAGCGGCTTCCAGGTCGTGTTCAGGTCGAGGACGTTCACGAAGAAGTCGTTCGTGAGGGTGCCTGGGGTGTGCGTGAACGCGCCGTGGGCGGATCCGTCCCAGTTCGCTCCGAGCACGCGCAGGCCACCCACGAGCACCGTCATCTCGGGGGCGGAGAGCGTCAGGAGCCCCGCCCGGTCGACGAGCAGCACCTCTGCGGGGATCGCACGGGCGACGTCGCTGACGTAGTTCCGGAAGCCGTCCGCCTGCGGGTTGAGGTACTGGAACGACTCGATGTCGGTCTGCGCCTGCGTGGCGTCCGTGCGCCCCGGCGTGAACGGGATCTCGACGGCGCGCCCGGCGGCGGCCGCGGCCTGCTTCACTCCGACGTTGCCTGCCAGCACGACGAGGTCGGCGAACGACACCTGCGCGCCGCCCTCCGCGTTGAACGCGGCCTGCACGCCCTCCAGCGCCGCGATCACGCGCGCAAGCTCGGCGGGGCGGTTGACCTCCCAGCTGCGCTGCGGCTCGAGCCTGATTCGGCCGCCGTTCGCGCCTCCGCGCTTGTCGCTGCCGCGGAAGGAGGAGCTCGCGGCCCACGCGGTGGACACGAGGTCGGACACGCTGAGGCCGGTCGCCGCGATGCGCTGCTCCAGGTCTGCGATGTCCGCGGCGCCGATCGGAGCAGCTTCCGGTGCGGGCACCGGGTCCTGCCAGAGCAGGTCCTCCGCCGGCACCTCGGCGCCGAGATAGCGGGCCTTGGGGCCGAGGTCGCGGTGGGTCAGCTTGAACCACGCGCGGCTGTAGGCGTCGGTGAACGCTGCCTGGTCCTCCTTGAAGCGCAACGAGATCTCGCGGTAGATCGGATCCTCGCGCAGCGCCAGGTCCGTCGTGAGCATGCGCGGCTCTCGGCGGCCCTCGCCCTGCGCCTCCGGCACCATGTCGAGGCCCGCGCCATCGGTCGGCTTCCAGTGCTTGCCACCGCCGGGGCCCGTGGTGAGCTCCCACTCATAGGCGAACAGGATGTGGAAGAACTCGTTGTCCCAGCGGGTGGGGTGATAGGTCCAAGTGACCTCGAGGCCGGATCCGATGGCGTCGATGCCGTGTCCGGCGCCGTGGCTGCTCTTCCAGCCCAGGCCCATCTGCTCGATCGGCGCCCCCTCGGGCGACTCGCCGACGTTGCCCGCCTCCGGGGCGGCGCCATGGGTCTTGCCGAACGTGTGGCCCCCGGCGATGAGAGCGACCGTCTCTTCGTCGTTCATCGCCATCCGGCCGAACGTCTCGCGGATGTCCTTCGCGGCGAGCACCGGATCCGGGTTGCCCTCCGGGCCCTCGGGGTTGACGTAGATGAGGCCCATCATGGTGGCCGCGAGCGGCTTCTCGAGCGAGCGCTCGCCCTGCTCATCCGTGTCGATGCGGGCGCTGGAGTCGAGCCAGATCTTCTCGGATCCCCAGTACACGTCCTCATCCGGCTCCCATACGTCGGGGCGGCCCCCGGCGAAGCCGAACGTGGGCATGCCCATCTGCTCGTGCGCGACGTTGCCGGCGAGGATCATCAGGTCGCCCCAGCTCAGCGCCTTGCCGTAGGCCTTCTTCACGGGCCAGAGCAGGCGGCGCGCCTTGTCCAGTCCCACGTTGTCGGGCCAGCTGTTCAGCGGGGCGAAGCGCTGCTGGCCGGTGCCGCCGCCGCCCCGGCCGTCGAACACGCGGTACGTGCCCGCGGAGTGCCAGGCCATGCGGATCATGAGCGGTCCGTAGTTGCCGAAGTCCGCCGGCCACCAGGGCTGCGACTCGGTGAGCAGGGCGGCGATGTCGCGCTTGACGGCTTCGAGGTCGAGCGCCTCGAACGCGGCGCGGTAGTCGAACTCTGCGCCGTGCGGGTCGCCCACGGCGGGGTTCTTCGCGAGCTGGCGCAGGTTCAGACGCTCCGGCCACCAGTCGGTGTTGCCGGTGCGGCCTCCCGCGGGACGCGGGGCAGATGCACTGCCGGCATGGTCGATCGGGCAGGTGTTCTCAGACAAGGCTGATCCTTTCCTCTTCTTTGGTCGGTCGATGGTGCGCCGAGCACCGCTCCTGGGCGACGGCGCAGGGGCAGACGCGGCGCGAGTCCCGGTCAGGCGGCAGGGCGCACCTCGTCGCAGGCGCGGCAGACCGCGCGGTAGGTGACGGAGGCCTCGAGCAGTCGCATGCCGTGGTCCTCGGCAGGGTGCAGGCAGGGGGAGGCGCCGACGGCGCAGGAGACGACCTCCAGGCGGCCGCAGCGCACGCACTGCATGTGGTGGTGGTTGTCGCCGGGTTCGACCTCGAAGAGCGCGCGGTCGGCATCGGGCAGGCTGACCCGGCGGATGATGCCGGCCGTCGCGAGGTCTCCGAGGATCGCGTGCACCGTGGGCAGGGCGATGCCGGCGCCGTCGACGGCGGTGTGGATGCGATCCGCGGAACTGTGCGGAGCGAGGGCGAGCGCCTGGAGCACCGCGATGCGCTGCACCGTGACGCGCAGTCCCGCGTCGCGGAGGATCGCCGACGTGTCCATGGCTCCACCCTAGCTTTTTCTGAATGATTCAGGAAAAGCTCCGAATGGATGGCGTGTCGCACCGTTCAGGTCGCAGTATCTGTCGTTCTGTGGCCTCACAGGCGACACTTTTCGCGACCTGAGCGGCCACGGGGCGGCCAGAGGGCGGCCAGAGGGCGGCACTGTCAGAGGCGGCCTGCCGCCTTGAGCTCGAGATAGCGGTCCGCGATGCGCGGCGGGAGGTCGTCCGGATCCGCGGTGAGCGGTTCGCCGCCCGCGCGTCGGATCGCGTCGGCGACGCGCGCGGCATCGGCGAGCGTGCGCTCGGCGGCCGCGGCGAGGTAGACGTCCTCGCGGGACTCTCGTGCGCGGGCCAGGTCGTCGATCGAGAGATCCGTGGCGGATCCGACCAGGATCGTGGTCGCGCGCGAGGCGTTAGGGAAGGCGCCGAGGAACGATCGCGCGCTCTCCACCGCGTCCTGCGCGGTCAGCACGACGATCAGCGACGGTCGAGTGGTGAGAGAGCGGATCGCGGCGAACGCGGCGCCCCAGTTGGTGTCGACGAGGCGGGCGTGCACGGGCGCCATGGCATCGGAGAGAGCCGGCAGCAGCGCCGCCCCGTCCACACCGCTCACCCTGCCGCGCACGGCGCGGTCGAACAGCAGCAGATGCATGTGGTCGCCGGCGCGCTGGGCGAGCGCGGACAGCAGTAGCGCGGACTCGTAGGCCGCGTCCAGGCGGGTGCCGTCGCCCACGCGCGCCGCGGCGGTGCGGCCGGTGTCGACCAGGATCACCACGTGCCGGTCGCGCTCAGGACGCCACGTGCGCAGCATCGTGGTTCCCGCGCGGGCGGTGGCGCGCCAGTCGATCGAGCGCACGTCGTCGCCGCGCACGTACTCGCGCAGCGAGTCGAACTCCGTGCCCTGTCCGCGCACCTGGACGCTGGTGTTGCCGTCGAGCTCGCGCAGCCGCGCGAGGCGCGAGGGGAGGTGCCGCCGGGAGGTGAACGGCGGCAGGATCCGGATCGCCCCGCGCACCCTGTGACGCCCCTGACGTCCTGCGAGTCCCAGCGGGCCCCGGGACCGGATCGCGACGAACTCGCTCGTCAGCTCGCCCCTGCGGCGCGGCAGCAGCACGATCGGCACACGCCGACGCTCGCCCGCGGGCAGGTCCAGCGCGGCTCTGCCCCGGTCCGCGGCTCCGGCCGTCGGCTGCCAGGCATCGCGGAGCTGACCGCGCAGCCGGCTCGCACCGAGGTTCTGCACGATGACCGTCGTGGCGACCGGCTCGTGCTGACGCGCGCGGTTCGGCACCTCGCGGTTCACCCGCAGCACCCCCAGCGGAGCCGCCGCCAGGACGTCGACGCCCACGAGCAGCGCGCACAGAGCGAGCCAGCCGAGCAGCACGAACCACGGCGGCACCCCGACGGTGTCGAGCACCACGAGCGGCACGACGCCGAGTGCGGCGACGAAGACGAGGCGTCCGGTGAGGAACATTCAGATCGGAACCCTGGTCTGCTGCACCACGCTGGTGAGCACGGCGTCGGCGGATACGCCCTCCATCTCGGCGTCGGGGCGCAGCTGCAGGCGGTGCCGCCAGACCGGGATCAGCATGGTCTGCACGTGGTCGGGGGTGACGGCGCTCGAGCCGTTCAGCCATGCCCAGGCCTTCGCCGCGGCCAGCAGAGCGGTCGAGGCGCGCGGGCTCGCCCCCAGCTGCACGGAGGGGGACTGCCGGGTGGCCCTGGCGAGGTCGACCACGTAGCCGAGCACGTCGTCCGTGACCTGCACGCGCCCGGCGGCCTGCTGCGCGGCGAGGATCTCGTCGGCGCTGACCACGGGGTGCAGATCCGTGAGCTCGCGCGGCGAGAAGCCGTCGGCGTGCCGACGCAGCACCGAGACCTCGGCGTCGCGCTCCGGCACGCCGACCACGAGCTTCATGAGGAAGCGGTCCAGCTGCGCTTCCGGCAGCGAGTAGGTCCCCTCGTGCTCGATCGGGTTCTGCGTCGCCGCGACGAGGAACGGATCGGGAAGCGGGAGGCTCGCGCCGTCGGAGGAGACCTGGCGTTCCTCCATCGCCTCCAGCAGCGCCGCCTGCGTCTTCGGCGGCGTGCGGTTGATCTCGTCGGCGAGCAGGATGTTCGTGAACACCGGGCCGCGGCGGAACTCGAACTCGCCGGTGCGCGCGTCGTAGACGAGGGATCCGGTGACGTCGCCCGGCATCAGGTCGGGGGTGAACTGCACGCGCTTGGTGTCGAGCCCCAGAGCGCGGGAGAAGGACCGCACGACGAGGGTCTTCGCGACGCCCGGCACGCCTTCCAGCAGCACGTGCCCGCGGGCAAGTAGCGCCACGAGCAGTCCGGTGACGGTGCCGGCCTGACCGACCACGGCCTTGTCCACCTCGGCGCGCACGCGCTGCATGGCCTGACGGAGCGCAGCATCGTCGGATCCGGCGGCCGTGTGCGTGGCGGGCGTCGGCGCTGCGGGGGACGGGCTCTGCACGGCCGCAGGAGGCGCGGGCGGCGCCGGAGGATATCCGAGCGGGGCGGATCCTGCGGGGTCGATGCCGGGACGATCTGTCACGGGGTGCTCCTTTCGATGCGGACGGCGTTCTCGACGGCGTTCTCCAGCTCGGCGAGACGGCGGGCGTAGGGGACGAGTTCGGCGTCGCTGACCGGCAGCGGGCCGGCGAGGAGGGCACGTGCGCCTGCCCGGTCCACGCGGATGCGGTCGGCGGCGGCGTCCGCCACGGCGGCGGCATCCGCCCTGGCGGGCAGACCCAGGCGCGCGGCGAGGCGGGAGATCGTGCCCGCGCGCAACGCGTCCGCCGCATGTGCGGCGTCGGCGGCCTTCGCCGTGAGGCGCGCCCGACCGAGCATCGTCTCCGAGGCGCGCACCGTGACGGGCAGCGTCTCGGCCACGAGCGGCCCGAAGCGTCGTCCGCGCCACACCGCGGCGAGGAGCGCGGTGATCATGCCGAGGACGATCACGGGCGTCACCCATCCGGGGGTGAGGTCGGCCAGGCTCTTCGGCACGTCGATGTCCGTGCGGTCCGAGTCCTCGTACGAGGGCACGTACCAGATGACGTGCGGCCGCGCGCCGAGCAATGCGAGCCCGAGCGCCGCGTTGCCGTTCTCGCCGAGGTGCTCGTTCGTGAACAGCGCCGCACCGTCGACCATGGCGCGGCGGGCGCCGTCCTGCTCCGCGATCAGGACGGCCGCACCGTCTGTCGCGTCGCCGAAGCAGCTCGTGACCCCCGGGTCGGGGAGGAAGAGCTGGCCCGGCGCGATGGTCCCGACGTGTGCGAATGCGGGGACGTCGCAGTCGGCCCCGGCACTCGGAGGCGAGGACGCCTGCCCGTAGGTGCCGAGCTGCAGCATCCGCAGCATCCGCGAGCTCGGAGAGATCAGCACGACGTCGTGCGCTGCATCGGTGAGCTTCGTGACCGCGGCGTCGCTGAGCGGGTACGGATCGCTCATCACCAGGGTCGTGTTCGCGTCGAGCCGGCTGACGGCGTCGGCCCTGGAGCGCACCACGTCGACGCTGACGCCCTGTTGCCGGAGGATTTGCGCGAGCGCCTGCATGCCGCCGGGGCCGGGCCGTTCCGGGTCGAGCGCGCCGCGCTGCGTGGGAGAGGGGGCCGTGAGCAGCAGCCCTGCGGCGGCGACGACCAGCACGAGTGCGGAGACGAGGACCCAGCCGAGTATGCGGCGGAGGCGCCGCGGCGCCCGCACGAGCGTGCCGATGCGACGGGCTTCGGGAGAGGGAGCGTCGGATCCGTCACCGGGGGCCGCCGTGTCAGGCGCGGACGGCGGCGCGACGGCGCTCATGCCGACACCGCCTCGGGCAGCGCGGGCGGGCGCAGGGCCCCCAGACGATCGTCCGTGTCCGCGAGGGTCCGGTACCGGGCCGCGGAACCGGGGTGTCCCAGGTAGCGCACGTCGTCGAACGCGACGGCGGCGGCGTGCAGGGCCTCGCCCTCGGCGGGGAACGGCACCGCCGCTTCGCGGGCGATCGTCTGCGCGGTCGCACCGGGAGCCGGAGCGATGAGGTCGCGTTCGATGAGCGACCGGGCGATGGCGCGGTAGCGCAGCACGATCGCCTCGGTCCAGTCGGCCTCGCGCGCGGCGCGGTCGGCATCCGCGCGCAATTGCGCGGCGGTGCGGTCGTCCGCGGAGCCGAGGAGCACCGCTCCTGCCGCGCCGGTCCTGGAACGGCGCGGACGTCCCCAGATCAGCAGCAAGGCGATGAGCGCGGCGACGAGCAGGGCGCCGATCACGATCGCGGCCCACGGGCCGAGATCCACGGCGTGCTGCGGGGTGAGCAGGTCGACGAGCCAATCGACCACGGCCCGTGCCCACTGGTCGATGAGGGTCGGTTTCGCCTGCTGGTACTCGGGCTTGGACAGCTCCTTCTCCGCGAGCTCGCGCGCGCTGTCGCCGTCGGGGACCAGCGGGATCGCAGCGAGCTTCGCACCGAACGCCGCGGGAAGGGCGCTCAGCGCGACGGGGAGGGCGAGGCCGATCATCGCCGATCGGATCCCGGCGCGGTCCATCCCTCGTCCGGCGGCGGCACGGCCCAGGGGCTCTGCTGCGCGGGCGGGATCGGCGCTGATGGCGCGGGGGGAGCGGGCGGCGGCGCCGTCGGAGCAGCGCTGGGCGGTGCAGCCGGGTACACCGGAGGAGCGGCCGGGTGGCCCGGGGGCACGGTCGGGTAGCCCTGTGGTGCAGGTGCGCCGGCGTAGCCCTGCGGCGCGGGATAGCCGGGGACGGGGCCGGGCGGCAGGGGATACGGCACCGCGGTCGGAGCAGGGCGGAACCCGGCACGGACGGCTCTGCCCGAGTCCACCCGGAACGGATCGGTTCCGTCGTCGTAACCGGCCGCTCGGCGCTCCATGGCCGCCATCAGATCCTGGTCCAGTCCCTCGTAGCGCATCCGGCAGTCGATGTAGACGAGTGCACCGGCCGTAGCCTGCACCACGGAGCTGATGGACTGCAGCATGACGACGAGGACCTGGGTGATCACCAGGCCCACGACCGCGCTCACGCCCAGGGAGAGCTCCGTGCTGCCCGTGGGGTTGAGCACGGGGCCGAAGAGGGAGGTGATCAGTCCGCCGATCATGCTGATCGCCTGCGTGCCGACGTACATGATCGCGCCGATGAGGAACACGATCCCGAAGGCGAACCAGAACCGTCCGCGGGTGAGCCGCCAGGAGCGGACGATCGCGGCGCGCACGCCGGCGCCCTCGAGCACCAGGAGCGACGGTACGAGCATCAGTTTCGTGCCGACCCAGACCGACAGCACCACGAGCCCGGCCATCCCGGCGAGCATGCCGAAGATCGCGAAGGCGATGCCCGCGCCGTCGAAGCCCGTCGGCACGCCGATCGCGACGAAGGGCACGCCGATGATGACCACGGCGGCCGCGACGCCGGCGACGCCGTAGAGCAGTGTGTAGCCGATGAGGCGCCAGACCGCCGGCCGCACTCTGCGCCAGAGGGCGCCGAGCGTCGCGCTCTCGCGCAGCACCGCAGCACGCACGTCCGCGGCGACGATGCCCTGCACGATGGCGGTGAATGCGACGGAGAAGAGCCCCATGAGCAGGCCGGCCAGGCCGATGAAGGCCAACGAGCCGAGGTAGAGGGTGATCCACTCCTGGCTGCCCGCCTGCACGGTGCTGAGGCGGGTCAGGGTCGCGAACGAGACCGCTCCGACGACGGCAAGGACCACGATCATCACGATCAGCTGCACCACCACGGCGAAGCCGAACAGCACTTTGGGATTGTGCCGCAGCGCGGCGAAGGACTTCCCGAGGATCGTGCCGAACCCGAGCGGGCGCAGCGGGATGAGGCCGGGTTTGGGCGCGGGGGTCCAGCCCTGCGCATTCACACTCTGCTGGCTCACGAGTCCTCCGGTTCGCGTGTGCGTCCATCGTGTCATACCGCCGCGCCGGGCCGGATCGGCGACGCGACGGGGCGCGAGCGACCCCCTTCGGCCGACTTCCGCGGGTCGTGAAGTACGCTGGACCGACGTGGGGGTGCACATTCGCGCCCACGTCACGCAAGAGATCCGAACACCGCGAGATCCGAAAGACGACTGCCCGCCCATGACCTCACGCATCCTCGTGGTCGATGACGACACGGCCCTGGCCGAGATGATCGGCATCGTGCTGCGCACGGAGGGCTTCGAGCCCGTGTTCTGCGCGGACGGCGCGAAGGCCGTGGACGAGTGGCGCGCGCAGCGCCCCGACCTCGTCCTGCTGGATCTCATGCTCCCCGGTATGGACGGCATCGAGATCTGCACCCGCATCCGCGCCGAGTCCGGGGTTCCGGTGATCATGCTCACCGCCCGCAGCGACACCGCCGACGTGGTGCGCGGCCTCGAGGTCGGTGCCGACGACTACATGGTCAAGCCCTTCAACCCGAAAGAGCTCGTCGCGCGCATCCGCACCCGGCTGCGGCCGACGCCGCAGTCGACCAGCGAGGTGCTGCGCATCGGAGACCTGACGATCGACGTCGACGCGCACGAGGTGCGGCGCGGCAGCGCCCCGATCGCTCTCACTCCGCTCGAGTTCCAGTTGCTCGTGGCGCTCGCCTCCAAGCCGCAGCAGGTGTTCTCCCGGGAGATGCTGCTCGAGCAGGTCTGGGGATACCACTACAAGGCCGACACCCGGCTCGTGAACGTGCACGTGCAGCGCCTGCGCGCCAAAGTCGAGGTCGACCCGGACAACCCGCGCATCGTCACGACCGTCCGCGGCGTCGGATACCGCGCGGGGAGCGTGGTCTGACCCGCACGCGGGTCGCGCCGACGCCTCCGCCGAGAAGAAGCGGCCCCCGCCGATGCTGAAAGTCCGCCGATGACGAACACCGTGGCGCTCGCGAACGCGGCGATGCGCGGTGTGCGCGGCGGAGGGCACCGCACGGCGCAGCTGTGGCGTCAGTCGCTGCGGTTCCGCACGATGGTGATCGCCCTCGCCCTGACCAGCATCGCCGTGCTGGTGACGTGTGTGGCGATGGCGCTCGCCGTGCAGAACAACCTCTGGGAGGCGCGCAAGGACCAGGCGCTCAAGGACGCAGGACGCGCGGCGAACTCTGCGCAGTCGATGCTGTACTCGGCGGACACGCAGGGCAACCGCACCGCGCTGACCAGCCTCATGCGCGACGTCAGCGTGCAGGTGCAGTCTGTCTCCGCGTCCCCGCTGTACGGAGTGATCTCGCTCGGCTCGCAGGCCGGCGTCGGATTCACCCAGACCGGCTTCAGCCAGGAACTCATCTCGGATCAGCTGACGCAGCGCGTGACGAAGGACGCCACCAAGCAATGGTGGCAGCCGGTAGCGCTGCACGATGCCGACGGCTCGGCGCATGCCGGGATCCTCGTCGGCCAGCAGCTCAACATCCCGGATGCGGGGGCGTACGCGCTGTACATCGCATACGACCTCGCGGACACCGAGCAGACCCTCGTGCTCGTGCAGTCGAGCCTGTGGATCGCCGGGATCGTGCTCGTCGCCCTGATCGGCGTGATCGCCTGGTTCTCGCTGCGCACCGTGGTGCAGCCGATCACCGAGGCCGCCGAGTCCAGTGCCCGCTTCGCCGGCGGCGACTTCGATGTGCGCCTGCCCGTACGAGGGCAGGATGAGCTCGCCACGCTGGGCCGGTCCTTCAACGCCATGGCGGACAGCATCGAGGCGCAGATCAAGGAGCTCGGGGAGCTGTCGCTCGTGCAGCAGCGGTTCGTCTCCGACGTCTCGCACGAGCTGCGCACGCCGCTCACGACCATCCGGCTCGCCGCAGAGATGCTCAACGATCGTCGCGACGAGTTCGATCCGACGACCGCGCGCACCGCGGAGCTGCTGCAGACGCAGGTGCACCGCTTCGACACGCTGCTCGCGGACCTGCTGGAGATCAGCCGCTACGACGCCGGATCCGTGCAGCTGGAGACCGAGGCGGTGAGCCTCGCGCACCTCGCGGAGGACATGGTCGACGAGATGCGCCCGCTGGCCGAGTCGCACGACACCGAATTGCGCTTCGTGGCACCCGGCGGGCACACCCCGGTGGATCTCGATCCGCGCCGCGTGCGCCGCATCCTGCGCAACCTCGTCGGAAACGCGATCGAGCACGGCGAGGGGCATCCCATCGTCATCACGGTCGACAGCAGCCAGAACGCGGTCGCCGTCGGCGTGCGGGATCGGGGCATGGGCATGACCGCGGAGGACGCGGAGCGCGTGTTCGACCGGTTCTGGCGGGCGGACCCTTCGCGCAAGCGCACGATCGGCGGCACCGGGCTCGGACTGTCGATCGCGCTGGGAGATGCACGACTGCACCGGGGCACCCTGACCGTGTGGTCGCGGCCGGGGGAGGGCACCAACTTCGTGCTGACCCTTCCGCGCGGATCCCGTCCGCTCGACGGCGCATCGCCCGTGCCTCTGGAGCCGATCGAGGCGATCGCCGAGATCGGCGTCACCACGGCGCCGATCGCCCAGCAGGGCGATCATGCACGGCCGGCGTCCCCGGCGGACCCGCAGGAGGAGTCATGAGAATCGGACGGATCCTGCGCGGCGCGGCCATCGCACTCGCCCTCCTCGGGCTGACGGCCTGTGCGTCGCTGCCGGTCACGGGCGACGTGCGCCCCGGCCTCACGGCGGGGCAGAGCGGAGGCGGCTCGGATCTCGCGTTCGTGCCGCAGGGCCCGTCGAACGGCATGGATCCCAAGGAGATCGTCCGCGGCTTCATCGATGCGGCCTCGAGTCCCAAGGACAGCTGGAGCATCGCACGGCAGTTCCTCACCTCCGACGAAGCACAGAAGTGGAAGCCGGACGTGGGGGTCACGATCGACACCGGATCCGCCGAGCGCCGCTTCGACGTCCCCGACGTCACCAAGGCGGCCACCTCGACCAGCGTGCACCTCGGACTGCAGCAAACCGGGACTGTGGACGAGACGGGCGCGTACTCCGGGGCTCCCGTGAACCGTGCGGCCGAACTGATGTTCTCGCTCGCCAAGAACAAAGACGGCCAGTGGCGCATCTCCGCGGCGCCGGACGGCATCGTGCTGGACGCGGATTCGTTCGCCGCCGCGGACGTGTTCGCCCCCTACGCACTGCAGTACTTCGACCCGACCTGGACCTACCTGGTGCCCGACGTGCGCTGGTTCCCGAAACGGGAGAACACCGCGAGCAGGATCGTGCAGTCCCTGATCAGCGGCAAGCCCAGTCCCTGGTTGACCGGGGCCGTGCGCACCGCCTTCACCGGGGACATCGCGCTCGGCCGGAACGCGGTGACACTCGACTCCCAGATCGCCGAGGTCGCGCTCAACGACGCCGCGGGCAAGGAGGATCCGGTCACGCTGGCGCGGATGCGCACCCAGCTCGAACGCAGCCTGAGCAGCCTGAGCGGGGTCGGCATCCTGCAGGTCAAGCTCACCGTCGCCGGCCGCGATCTGAACGCGGGATCCGCCACGGCCACGCCGACCACGGTCGACCCGCGTCCGCTCGTGCTGACGGACAAGGGGTTCGGCTATCTGGCCGGCGGCGAGCTCACCCCGATCGCCGGCGTCTCCACGCCGTTGGAGAACTTCCCCGAGCAGATCACCGCGATCCGCGCGGCGACCGGCGGTCAGCGCGTCGCGGTGCAGGGGGCGAGCGGCGTCGTGTACGCGGTCACCGATGGCAGGACAGACGAGATCGACGGCCGTCCCGCTCTGATCGCACCGGCCCTGGATCCTTTCGGCTACATCTGGACCGTTCCGCGTAACTCGCCCTCGTCGATCCTGGCCTGGTCGAACTCGGGCTCGTCGTCGCCCTCGCGCCCGATCGCCGGCCCCTCCGACGCGGGACAGATCACGGCGATGGCGGTGAGCAGAGACGGCGCCCGGCTCGCCCTGGCCGTGACCTCGAACGGCCAGGTCCGCATCGAGGTCGTCGCCATCACGCGGGACGACCGCGGCGCGCCCACGGCGATCGGCGTCGGGAATCCGAACGTGATCGCGTGGCCGGCCGCAGCGCTCGACATCACCTGGCTGGACGACATGACCGTGGGTGTGCTCGCCACTGACGGGACGAGCCGCGGGCTGAGTCTGCAGCAGGTGGGCGGGCCGGCGAGGACCGTCGATGTGCCTGATGCGACGCAGACGATCGCCCCGGCATCGCCGACGACCACGGTGCAGCTGTTCGGCAACGGCGTGCTGTGGGTGCGCAGCGGCCCCGCTTCGACGCAGGTGAGCACGAACGTGAAGGTGCTCGCCGTGCAACTCGGCGGGCAGACCGGCGGCTGAGCCGGTTCGATCGTCCTGCACAGCCCCTCGGGAGGGGCGGCTGCGCACCGATCACGGATCGCCCGTCCCGCGGGTGGACCTCGGCGCGCATACTCGCGGCATGCCTCCGATGACACGGCCTTCGTCGCCCGGCGATCGGCTTCCGGCACCGTCCGCCGCACGCCGGCTCGTCCGGGAGATCGCTGATCTCGTCTTCGCCTCCGTGTGCGCCGGGTGCGGGGCGGTGGGGACGGCCTTGTGCACTTCGTGCGAGGCCGAGCTCGAGCCGCGCGTGGTGCGCCCCCGGTCCGACGACGTTCCGCTGCGGGCCGGCCTCGTGTTCGACGGGGTCGCGGCCTCCGTGCTGCGTGCGGTCAAGGAGGACGGGCAGACCTCGTTGATCCGGCCCCTGCGGCCGGCGCTCGCCGCGGCCGTCGACGACCTGTGCACGGGCGCGACCGCGCCCCGCCGCATCGACGTCGTGGTGCCGGTGCCGACCACGCGATCGGCCTTCCGGCGTCGCGGATACCGCGTGCCGGAGATCTTCGCCCGCGGCACCGGCATCCCGTTGCTGCGAACGCTGTCTTATGTGCGCCGGGTGCGCGATCAGCGCGGGCTCGGCGCGCACGAGCGCCGGTCCAACGTCACCGGCGGCCTCATCGCGTCGCGTGCCGGAGACGGAGCGTCCGCGCTGATCGTCGACGACGTGATCACCACCGGCGCGACCTGTGCCGAGGCGGCCAGAGCGCTCGGCGCCGCAGGGTTCCAGGTCGTCGGCGCGGTGGCCGTCGCCGCCACCCGACGACGCGGATGAGCGCGCCGGGAGGAGGGGCTGCGGACCCGCGCCTCCGGCGGGAGGGGTCTCGGAGCGGATCCGCACGACACGCAGATGAATTGTGGATGACATGTCGGGGTCGGGCGACTACGGTGGGGACTCACAAAGGCGACCACGGTCCGCCCTTGGCCGGGCGGACCGGAACAAGGAGGTCAGGATGGAAACGAACATCGTCGGTGTCGGAGTCGGCATCAGCGATCGATTCCGAGCGGTGGTCGAAGAGAAGACCGCACGGATCGCGACTATCGCGACGAAGGCGCAGAGCCTGGACGTGAAGGTCACTCATCGTTCCTATCGCGGCGGTCATGTGGAGGACGAGACCGTCGAACTCACTCTCATCGGCAGGGGTCCGCTGGTCCGCGCGGAGGCACGCGACGCGGACAAGTTCGTGGCTCTCGACCTCGCCGTCGACAAGCTCATCGAGCAGGTGCGGCGCGCGAAGGAGCGGCGCATCGACGGGCGGCACCATCCGCGCGGCGCGCGGTTCGAGAAGGGAACCGGCGAGCTCGCGGGCATCGACGTGCACCCCGTCTCCGCGGACACGCTTCATGCGGTTTCCACCGGCGCGATCCCGACGCTCGAGATCGAGGAGGAGTACTCCCCGGTCGTCATCCGCACCAAGAACTTCGATGCCGAGTGGATGACCGTCGAAGAGGCCGTCGACCGCATGGAGCTGGTCGGGCACGACTTCTTCCTCTTCGTGGACGCGCGCAGCGACCACCCGAGCGTCGTCTACCGCCGCAAGGGCTGGGACTACGGCGTGATCTCGCTCACCACTCAGGCGGCCCCCGCGGAGGAGCTCGTCAGCTGACGCGGTCCTGACAGTCGAAACGCCCCGGTCCTTCAGGACCGGGGCGCTTCGCTGAGGTGAGTCGTCCCCGTGAGCGCACGCCATAGAGTGCGTTCACGGGGACGACTCGAAGAGGGCGGGTCGAAGACGGTCAGTCGAAGATGTCGCCGAGAAGGCCGCCGATGACGAGGCCGCCGAGTACGCCGGTCACGACGTCTCCGCCGCCGGAGCCTCGGCCGCCGCCCCAGCCGCCGCCACCGCCCCAGCCGTTGCCTCCGCCGCCGCCCCAGCCCTGGTCGGGGCGGGACCGGTCGATGTCGTGCTGAGCGAGCTGGAGCGCCTCTGCGGCGAGCTGGGCGACGCGACGTGCGGCGCTGAGGGCCTGCTCACGGGTCTCCTCGGCGGGGAGCAGCCCCGGAACGTCGATGCGGAGCCGCTCGGCCTCGGCGAGACGCGTGCGGGCGTCCGCGCCGATCCAGCCGCGGTGTCCCTCGATCAGGCCGCGGGCGACGCCGAGCTGCCGGTCCGCGTCATCGAGCGCGTGCTGCACGGTGTCGATCGCGGGCAGCGGGTGCTCCGCGCGGTAGCGCGCGGCCGCGATCGCCGCGTCCAGCGCGGTGTTCGCTGCACGCAGGCGGGTGAGTTCGCCGAAGGGGTCGGAGCGGTCTCCGGCGGGCGTGAGGGTGTTCAGAGCTCGCTGCAGTTCGGCGGCGGCTGCGGCCACGGCCGGTGCGTCGGGCGCCATCGGCAGGGCGGCCAGGTCGCCTCGCGAGTCGGCGACGACCTCGGCCAACGTGGACTCGGCTCGCAGCGCCTCGATCTCGAAGTCGTCCACGGCGTCGAGCAGCGAGGCCGCCCGGCGAGTGGCCTCGGTCGCGGTCTCGAGCGCGAGCACGGCCTCCTGATTGCGGCCGGCGTCACGGCGACGCTCGAACACGTCGGCGCCGTGGTTCGCGAACACCACGAGCTGGGCGGCCTCCTCGGCGCTCCGTGCGACGCGCTGCATGGCGGCGTCGGAATAGCGCGTAGCGAGTCGCTCCACAGACGCCTGCGCCTGCGGCACTCTGCCCTCCAGTGCTGCGGCATCCGCGCGCACCTTGGCGACGACCTGCGGCGCATTGCRCACCCGGGCGACGGAGTCGGCGATAGCGGCGGACTTCTCGTCGATCAGATCCTCGGCCCACTGGCACAGCTGCATGATGCGGGCGTTGCGGGTGCGCAGCTCCTCCGCGGTGTCCGGGATCTCGTCGTGGTTCAGCTGGTGAAGCTGGAACGCCTCGCCCATATGCGAGCGCACCGCTTCCAGCGCGGAGTGGAAGTCCGCGGTCATCTCGTCGCCGAGTTCCGCCGTGGCGAAGGCGAGCTCATCGGAGGAGGTGCGGATCCGCTCGTCGGCAGCGACGATCGCCTGCTCGGCGCGCCGCGCGAGATCCGCGTCCTGCGCCTGCAGCTCTTCCTGTTCACGTTTGCGTCTGCCCCAGAATCCGGCCATGGGCCGATCCTATGGTCCCGGACCGTGCACGGGCTGTGGATCCGCTACGCCCTCGGCGATCACGCCGCGACGGATCGGCCGGAGGGCCTCCCGCGCTTGGGGCGCTCCGTGGAGAGCTCGAGCTCCAGCGCGTGCCGG
Source organism: Microbacterium sp. 05N427 (assembly GCF_056397105.1). Taxonomy (NCBI): domain Bacteria; kingdom Bacillati; phylum Actinomycetota; class Actinomycetes; order Micrococcales; family Microbacteriaceae; genus Microbacterium; species Microbacterium sp. 05N427. The sequence continues at coordinate 75,744 of NZ_JBFTMT010000005.1, read as the reverse complement.
GGGTGCTGGGCGAGGCGCTGCCCGGTGTGATCGAGCCAGCGCACCTCCGCCTCCGCCTGGAAGATCATGCTGTCGATCACGAGCGTCCAGGCCAGTTCCTGCGGGCTGTCCGGCTGGGAGCCCGCGTACTTCGTGCGCTGCAGCTCTTGCAGTTGCGCGAGCGAGGCCCTGCGCTGCGTCCGGATGACGGCCGTCACGTCGACGCCCGGCAGAGTCGCCGCGACCGCGAGTTTGATGGCGAGCTCGTCGCGGGTGCCCGTGCCGCGCTCGACAGGGGAGGAGAGCCAGCCGGAGACCTCGGTGGATCCGGCCTGCGTGATCGCCCAGTACACGTGTCCCTGGTCGTCGGCGTCGCCGCGATCGACGAGCCCATCGCGCTCCAGGCGCTCGAGTGTGTTGTAGATCTGACCGACGTTGAGCGGCCAGGTCGAGCCGGTACGGCGGTCGAACTCGGCACGCAGCTGGTACCCGTAGCACGGGCCCTGATCGAGGATGGCGAGGAGGCTCTGGCGAACGGACATGAATATTTCCTTTCCCGGAATCTGTTTCCGAGTATATGCATACCCGGAAACATCCACCGGCGTCCGTCGCGCGGTGTGTCGTCGCCCGGAGTGCCGTACCGCGGCGTCGGATCGGATCCACGGGCCCGGTGCAGGGGATCGACAGGTCACGGCCCGGTAACATGAGTTCGTATGCCGTGCGCGCGACGCGCGCGGGTCAGACCCATAGGGAGATGGAATCCGTGGCGAATCCTCTTGAGAAGCTGCTGCGCGCGGGTGAGGGACGGATCCTGCGCCGCCTGAACGGCGTCGTCAAGGCCGTGAATGCGCTCGAGGACGACTTCGCGAAGCTCAGCGACGAGGACCTCCGCAACGAGAGCGTCGAACTGCGTGCGCGGTTCGAGAAGGGCGAGACCCTCGAGCAGCTCATGCCRGAGGCGTTCGCCGCCGTCCGCGAGGCCGCGAAGCGCACCCTGGGCATGCGCGCCTACGACGTGCAGATCATGGGTGGCGCGGCCCTGCATGAAGGCAACATCGCCGAGATGAAGACCGGTGAGGGAAAGACCCTCGTGGCCACCTTCCCGTCCTACCTCAACGCGATCGCCGGGCAGGGCGTGCACGTCATCACGGTGAACGACTTCCTCGCGACGTACCAGTCAGAGCTCATGGGCCGCGTCTACCGCGCTCTCGGCATGACCACCGGCGTGATCGTGTCCGGGCAGACGCCCGAGGTGCGCCGTGAGCAGTACAACGCCGACATCACCTACGGCACGAACAACGAGTTCGGATTCGACTACCTGCGCGACAACATGGCGTGGCGCAAGGAGGATCTCGTCCAGCGCGGACACTTCTTCGCGATCGTCGACGAGGTCGACTCGATCCTCATCGATGAGGCGCGCACGCCGCTGATCATCTCGGGCCCGTCGTCGGGCGAGGCGAACCGCTGGTTCGCGGAGTTCGCGAAGATCGCACGCACGCTGGAGCCGGGCGTTGACTACGAGGTCGATGAGAAGAAGCGCACCGTCGGCGTGCTCGAGCCCGGCATCGAGAAGGTCGAGGACTACCTCGGCATCGACAATCTGTACGAGTCGGCGAACACCCCGCTCATCTCCTTCCTGAACAACTCGATCAAGGCGCTGGCCCTGTTCAAGCGCGACACCGACTACGTCGTGATGAACGACGAGGTCATGATCGTCGATGAGCACACCGGCCGCATCCTCGTCGGGCGCCGCTACAACGAGGGCATCCACCAGGCGATCGAGGCCAAGGAGGCCGTGCCGGTCAAGGCCGAGAACCAGACGCTCGCCACCGTCACGCTGCAGAACTACTTCCGCCTGTACGACAAGCTCGCGGGCATGACCGGAACGGCTGACACCGAGGCCGCGGAGTTCATGTCGACGTACAAGCTCGGCGTCGTGCCCATCCCGACCAACCGGCCGATGATCCGTCAGGACAAGTCCGACCTCGTCTACAAGAACGAGACGGCCAAGTTCGCGCAGGTGGTCGAGGACATCGCGGTGCGTCACGAGAACGGGCAGCCCGTGCTGGTCGGCACCGTCAGCGTCGAGAAGAGCGAGTACCTCTCCCGGCTGCTGAGCAAGAAGGGCATCAAGCACGAGGTCCTGAACGCCAAGAACCACGCCCGCGAGGCCGAGATCGTCGCCCGCGCCGGCCGCCTCGGCGCCGTCACCGTCGCCACCAACATGGCCGGTCGCGGAACCGACATCATGCTCGGCGGCAACGCCGAGTTCCTCGCCGTGCAGGATCTCAAGGCCAAGGGGCTGGATCCGGTCGAGACGCCGGACGAGTACGAGGCCGCGTGGGACGAGACCTACGAGGCGATGAAGGAGAAGGTCTCGACCGAGGGCTCCAAGGTCGTCGAGGCCGGTGGCCTGTACGTGCTCGGCACCGAGCGCCACGAGTCGCGCCGCATCGACAACCAGCTGCGTGGACGCTCCGGTCGTCAGGGCGACCCCGGCGAGAGCCGGTTCTACCTGAGCCTCACCGACGACCTCATGCGGCTCTTCCAGCAGGGCGCCGCCGAGGCGATCCTCGCGCGCACGAACTTCCCCGAGGACATGCCGATCGAGTCGGGCCTCGTGACCCGCGCGATCCGCAGCGCGCAGAGCCAGGTCGAGGCGCGCAACGCCGAGATGCGCAAGAACGTCCTCAAGTACGACGACGTCCTCAACCGTCAGCGCGAGGCGATCTACACCGACCGCCGGCACATCCTGGAGGGCGACGACATCGCCGACCGGGTGAAGCACTTCGTGGAGGACGCGATCGGCGCGGTCGTCGACGACCACACCGCCGAGGGCCACACCGAGAGCTGGGACTTCGACAGCCTGTGGACCGAGCTCAAGACGCTCTACCCGGTCGACGTCACGATCGACGAGGTGGTCGCCGAGGCCGGCGGTCGCAAGGGCGGGATCACCGCGGAAGGCCTCAAGCGCGAGCTCGTCTCGGACGCCATGGTGGCCTACGAGACGCGCGAGAAGGCGCTCGGCGAGGCCGCGACGCGCGAGCTCGAGCGTCGAGTGGTGCTGCAGGTGCTCGACCGCCGCTGGCGGGACCACCTCTACGAGATGGACTACCTCAAGGACGGCATCGGCCTGCGCGCGATGGCGCAGCGCGATCCGCTGGTCGAGTACCAGCGCGAGGGCTACTCGATGTTCCAGGCCATGATGGGCCAGATCAAGGAGGAGTCGGTCGGCTACCTCTACAACCTCGAGGTCGAGGTGCGTCAGGCCGGAGACGAGGGCATCACCGAGGTCGAGGCCAAGGGCCTCGCCGAGTCGGCGGGCGATCAGCGCCTCGAGTACTCCGCCCCCAACGACGCGGGCGACGTCGAGGTCCGCAACGACCGCGGTCAGGTGCAGCAGGCGGCGACGGATCGGCTCCGTCAGGCCGCCTCGCGCGCCCAGTCCGAGAGCGAAGAGCCTGCCGAGCCCGCCGCGCCCGCCGCGCGCGGCGCCTTCGGGCAGCGCGTCGAGGGCGGTCAGGCCGCTCCGGTGAACCGGGCGGAGCGTCGCGCACAGGGCAAGAAGAAGTAGGTCCCGCAGGATCCAGGGCACGAAGAAGGCCGGCACCCCTCGAGGGTGCCGGCCTCCTTCGTCGCCGACGACAGTGCGGCGTCGGCGTCGCGCGCGTCATCTGCGGCGGACCCGCGATGGAAGAATGGGGCCGTGACCGGCTCGGGGGAACGTCAGCTCGCATCCACGAAGGTCGCGTCGTGGCTGCGCGACGCGATCCTCGACGGCGTGCGCGCGCCCGGCGGCCGCCTGATCGAACGCGACCTCGCGTCGGAGTTCGGGGTGAGCAGGGTGCCGGTGCGCGACGCGCTCAAGGTGCTCGTCGCGGAGGGCCTCGTCGAGCTGCGTCCGCACACCTGGGCCGTGGTGCGCGAGTTCACCGACGCCGACCTCGCCGATCTCGACGAGGTGCGCGCGGTGCTCGAGCCGCTGGCGTTCCGGCGCGCGGCCGAGCGGCACGGGCGCGACGGTCTCGCCCGGCTGCGGCGGTCGCTCGATGCGGAGGTGGCGAGCGCGCGATCGGGGGACGGGGTCGGATCCCGCCGCGCCGCGGCCGACTTCCACGAGATCGTCACCGACCTCGCCGAGAACCGGCTGCTGAGCGACATGATGAAGAGCATCCGCAGCAGACTGCGCTGGGCGCTCTCGCAGCACGATGACCTGCAGCACATCAGCGGGGAGCACGCCGAGCTGTTCGAGGCGATCAGGGCGCGCGATGCGGTGCGGGCCGCCGAGCTCGCCGTCGCGCACGTCGAGAGCAGCCGGCGGGCGCGCATCGCGCACGCCCAGGCGGTGCGCGCGGGGGCCGCCAGGGGCGCGTAGCGCGACGCGCGTGCACGAGCAGGCCTCGCGCGGGCGGTAATCTTGGCCGATGACACCGAGAACCTTCGACCAGTCGTCCAAGCTGAAGAACGTCCTTTACGAGATCCGCGGCAACGCGCTCGTCGAGGCGGCTCGGCTGGAGGCGGCAGGCCACTCGGTGCTCAAGCTGAACACAGGAAACCCCGCGGTCTTCGGGTTCGAGGCGCCGCAGCAGATCGTGCGCGACATGCTCGCGACACTGCCGGCTGCGCACGGCTACAGCGACAGCAAGGGCATCATCTCGGCGCGCCGCGCCGTGGTCAGCCGCTATGAGCAGGTCGACGGCTTCCCGCTCGTCGATCCCGAGGACGTCTACCTCGGCAACGGAGTCTCCGAGCTCATCACGATGACCATGCAGGCGCTGCTGGACGAGGGCGACGAGGTCCTCATCCCCGCCCCGGACTATCCGCTGTGGACCGCGATGACCAGCCTCGCCGGCGGAACCCCGGTGCACTACCTGTGCGACGAGGAGAACGGGTGGAACCCGGATCTGGAGGATCTGCGGTCCAAGGTGACCCCGCGCACCAAGGCCATCGTCATCATCAACCCGAACAACCCGACGGGCGCTGTGTACTCGCGCGAAGTACTGCAGGGCATCGTGCAGGTGGCGAGGGAGAACGATCTGCTGCTCCTGTCCGACGAGATCTACGACCGGATCCTCTTCGATGACGCGCAGCACATCTCCACCGCGACCCTCGCGCCTGATCTGCTCTGCCTGACCTTCAACGGGCTCTCCAAGACGTACCGGGTTGCCGGATATCGGTCCGGGTGGCTCGTCATCACAGGTCCGCAGCAGCACGCGAAGGGCTTCATCGAGGGGATCACCCTGCTCGCGTCCACCCGTCTGTGCCCGAACGTGCCTGCGCAGCACGCGGTACAGGCGGCTCTCGGCGGTGTGCAGTCGATCGAGTCGCTGATCGCCCCGAGCGGACGCCTGCATCTGCAGCGCGACGCGGCCTGGGAGGGGCTCTCCGCGATCCCCGGCGTCAGTTGCGTCAAGCCCACCGGGGCTTTGTACGCGTTCCCGCGGCTGGATCCGAATGTGCACGAGATCCACGACGACGCGAAGCTCATTTACGACCTGCTGGTCGCGGAGCGGATCCTGCTCGTGCAGGGGACCGGCTTCAACTGGGCGACGCCGGACCACCTGCGCGTGGTAACGCTGCCCGAACCGCGCGTGATCACCGAGGCGATCGAGCGTCTCGGCAACTTCCTCGCGAGCTACAGGCAGTAGCTCGGTCGGATCAGACCGCGGCGGCCGCAGCTCCGAGACGCCGCTCGCGCCGCGTCCCCGGACTGCGCGCGTCGCGCAGCAGCACGGCGGAGAGTGCGCGCGCCGCGGCGGTGAACGCGGAACGCCCCGACACGTCGGGCACGGGCCTGGCATGCAGTGCTGCGGCATCCAGCGCGCGCTGGTCGTACGGCAGGAAGTGCACGTCGCGGATGCCGGAGAACCGGTCCAGCGCGCGTCGGATCTGACCGCGTGCGTCGATGCCGAGGGGGCCGGGACGCACCTTGTTCACGACGACCGTGACGGGGACGTCGCCGACCTCGGCGCGCAGCTCTGCGTAGCCGCGCACGAACCGGGCGATTCCGACCGGATCCGCGGAGGCCACAGCGACGATGCGGTCGGCACTGCGCAGGGCGATGAGCGTCGCGGCGTTGCGTCGGGGTCCGTCCAGATCGCTGCTGATCTCCTCATCGGCCTCGAGCGAGGCCGCGACGTCGACCAGGGTGATCGCGCTCCAGYGCCTGCACGCTTCGAGCGCGGCCTGCAGTCGCGCCGCGGACAGTTCGGGCCAGCGCGAGGGGCGATTGATCCCGACGAGCACGTCGACGGCGCCGCCGGACGACTCCACCGCACGGGAGAGCCGGCTGAGCTCGGCACCGTCGAGGAGTCCGAGTTCCGCACGGCGGCAGGCGGCTGCGATGCCGGGTCCGTCGTCGGTGAGCCCCAGCAGGAGGGCGAGGGACGGTGCGTGCGTGTCGGCGTCGACGAGGGCGACCCCGCGATCCGGTGCGGCGAAGAGCGCGGCGAGCTGCACCGCGACGGTGCTGCGTCCGGGAGCGCCGTGCGGACCCCACACGGCGATCAGCCGGTTCGGCCGGGTCTCGGCGCCGTCTGCGCTCGTCTCGTCCGCACCGGCATGCGCGCCTCCGTGGCGGAGCGCGTCGGCAATGTCCCAGCCGCTCGCGGATCCGGGCAGAGGCGTACCCAGTCCGTGCCGGTGCGCGAGGCGGGCGGCGGCCGGCCCGTCGCCCAGCGTCAGGATCCGCACGCCCGCACGGTCGCAGGCCCCGCGGAGCGCCGGGCTCAGCCACGCCCGCTCGGCCGGGATCAGCAGCGCCTCGGCGTCGCGGAGCTCGTCGGCGTGCGCCACCAGACGGGCGGCCTGGTGCGGCGGCATCCGCGCGATCACCGCGACACCCGCGAGCTCCAGCTCGTCCGCGAGCGTCTCGGCGCGCTCCGAGGGCAGGGCCAGGACGACCCCGGTCACGAGCGGGCTCCGACCGGCACCACGGACAGGGAGGATCCGCCGGTCAGCGCCCCGAGGACCTCGCCGACCTTCGCCCGGCTCACGACGAGCTCGAGCGTCGTCACCTTCGCCGACAGCGGGCCGTCTTCGCGGTCGACCGAGGCGACGGTCGCCTCAGGCAGCAGCACGCGCGGTGCGTCGAAGCCCTTGCCCTCGGCACGCGGGTCGGCCGTCCACAGCTCGACCACGGAGCCCCTGTCGACCGAACCGGGGACAGACGCCGCGCTGCGCACCACGACCGAGGTCGTGCGTCCGTTGTCGGCGTCTGCGGCGGCGGTCGACGGAACGAGCTCGCCCTCGGCGATCGTGCGGGTCGCGATCAGGCCGGGCCCGAGCGTGCCGGGAGTGAGATAGCCGGATCCGACCGTGCCGAGGGCGACGTCGACCACGCGCACGTCGGCGGAGGTGAGCGGATCGCCGGGGACGATCGTGCGCACGGCCTGCAGCGCGGGACGGGTCTGTTTCGCCGCGCCCACGATCAGCCAGACGCCGGCGACCGACAGGACGATCAAGGCGAGGCCGATGAAGAAGCGCAGATCGGTCCAGGGCCGGCGCGCGGCGCGTGCGGTGCTCATGCGCCCATGGTCACAGATTCCGGAAGCGGGCGAGGAAGTTATCCACAGCGCCCCGTCCACCGCCTCGGATGCGCCGACGCGGAGCACAATGGATGCATGCCCGACGCATCCACGCCAGCCGTGCGCTATCTCTCGCTGGCGCAGGTGGCAGAGCTCCTCGGGGTGCAGGTCGACGAGATCGTCGAACTCATCATGCAGAGCCGGCTGCGCGGCGCGAGACTCGGCGTCCCCGCTGCGTGGCGGGTCGAGGAGGCTTCGATCACCGAGTACCTCGCGGAGCAGGCGGAGGACGCGCGGCGAAGGGCGCTATGGCGGCAGGCGAATGCGGCGAGCTTCCCGGAGCTGTGGGGGCCGCCGGTCCGCCTCGGCGAATGACCCCGGACGCCGTCGACGCTCACCCCCTCCGGGTCGTCCCTATGAGCGGAGCCCATGGCGTGCGCTGGTGGGGACGACTCGGATGTGGAGCATCTGCCTTCGGCGCGGGCGCCGGCGCGTGCCGCCCACCCTCCGGGTCGTCCCTGTGAGCGGAGGCTATGGCGTGCGCTGGTGGGGACGACTCGGAATGGTGGGGGCAGGGGCGGTCGTACGATCTTCAGCCGAGGCCCGCTGCCGGAGCGTTCGTGCTGAGGGAGAGCACCGAGGCGAACGGCAGAATGCGGAATCCGGCGACCGCGCGCGCTCGCCGCGGCGAGCCCGCATCGTGCAGCGCGAGATCGAGGTGGTCGGAGCCCGCGCGGTCGATCGTCCCGGCCAGTACTGTGCCGGAGCGGGTGCGCACCGTGACTCCGCTGCGGCGCCGGGCGAGGTCCCGTAGGACGAACCGGAACGTCATCCGCTCGCGCAACGGCGAGAGCGGCGCGGTGGCGGCGCTGCTGTTCAGCAGCGCCCCGTGGTCGAGCGCCCACAGCTCCACGGCGTGCGCGGGCAGCAGCACGATCCCCGGCGCGCCCTGCGGTTGCAGGGCCGTCCAGTCCGCGCCGACCGCCCGCAGCCGGCCGTGCACGCGGGTGGAATCGGTGAGCACGGCGGCGACCGTCCCGCCCTCGTCCATGAGCGCGCCCAGCCGGGTGCGCAGGCCGAGCCGGGCGATGCGCAGCCGCTCGGTCTCGGCGTCCAGCGCTGCGCGCTCGGCCTCCCAGCCCGAGGCGACCTGATCCTCGAGGTCTTCGAACAGCCGGTCCCATTCCATGCCGTCGAGGTTAGGGGATGTGCCGCAAACGGCATACGGGTTGTCCACATGCCTCGGCCGATCGGCTCCGCCCCGCCCGCGGACGTGCTCGAATGCGAGTCACGCCATCCGAGCCTCGAGGGGGAGTACGCCGATGATGACGCTCGAGGATTTCGCGCCGCAACCGACACCGAGCGCGGAGCTGCCGGATCCGACTCCGCTTCTGCAGAGCCTGACGCGTGGCGTCCTCGAGGTGCTGGCCGGAGTGCGCGAAGCGGATCAGCTCGCCCGCTGGTTCGCCGAGGAGGCCTTCATCGTGCTGACGACGCGCGCGAACCTCTCTGCACGGGCGCGGAGCGCGCGCGGGGCGGCGCCGACCAGGCCGGTGTTCCGCATCCTCTCCACGCACGTGTCCTCGCCCGCGGACGGCGTCGTCGAGGCCACCCTGATCGTGCAGACCCCCGGGCGCACGAGGGCGGTGGCGGTCCGGCTGGAGGGGCTGGACCGGCGCTGGCGGGCCACATCGCTCGCCGTGCTCTGAGCCTGCCGTCCCTCGCCTCGTCCCGCGCGTGCGGGGCGGGTGAAACGCCTTAGGCTGTCTAGGGTGTCGACACTCAGTGATCTCGCCCAGGCCCAGGGCTGCCTCGCAGACGAAGACGTCGAATGGCTGCATCGACTCGCGAGCGACGGGCAGCTGCTGGCCGATCTGGCCTCCGCGGATATCGTGATCTGGATCGCGACGGCCGACGGATCCTTCATCGCGGTCGCGCACACCCGGCCGAGCGGCGCGGCGACGCTGTTCTATCGCGACATCGTGGGAGAGCGGGTGCGGCCGCAGTGGCGCACCCAGGTTCAGGGCGCCTTCGACACGACCGAGATCGTGGACTCGGCGAATCCCGACTGGTTCGAGGAGACGCCGACCAGGGTGAGGGCCGTGCCGATCGTCCGCTCCCGCAAGATCGGTACCGACGGCGAGCGTGCGCGCCCGGTCGGCGTGCTCACCCGGCACACGAATCTCGGTGAGGCGCGTACGCCCTCACGGCAGCAGATCACCTTCAACGAGGCCGCGGACGACCTGTTCCGCATGATCTCGGGCGGGGAGTTCCCCGACCTGTCGGCGCCGACCTCGCCGCGTCGTGGCGCCCCGCGCGCATCCGATGGCCTCATCCGCATCGATGTCGACGGCATCGTCACGTTCGCCAGTCCGAACGCGCTGAGCGCGTTCAACCGCATGGGCTTCGACGAGGAGCTGGAGGGGGAGTCCCTGGTCGAGGTCACGACGCGCATCGTCCCGCCCTCGCGGCAGGTCGACGAGTCGCTGCCCGTCGTGGTGACAGGGCGCGCGCCGTGGCGCACCGACGTGGAGGCGCGGGGGGTCACCGTCTCGCTGCGCGCCATCCCGCTCAAGGACCACGGCACCCGGATCGGCGCGATCGTGCTGTGCCGCGACGTGTCCGAGCTGCGCCACCAGGAGCAGGAGCTCATCACCAAGGATGCGACGATCCGTGAGATCCATCACCGCGTGAAGAACAACCTGCAGACGGTCGCGTCGCTGCTGCGGATCCAGGCCCGCCGCACGCACTCCGAGGAGGCGCGCGACGCGCTGACCCAGGCCATGCGCCGCGTCGAGTCGATCGCCGTGGTGCACGACACGCTCGCGGGCGGGCTCGCGCAGAAGGTCGACTTCGACGAGGTGTTCGCGCGCGTGCTGAAGCTCGTCGCCGAGGTGGCCTCTGCGCCCAACACGCGGGCGCGCACCCAGTCGTCCGGACGGTTCGGCGTGCTGCCGAGCGAGTACGCGACGCCGCTCGCGCTCGCCCTCACCGAGGTCGTCACGAATGCCGTCGAGCACGGGCTCGCGGGACAGGAGGGCCTGGTCATGATCGAGGCCCAGCGCACCGACGAGAATCTGCGCGTGATCGTCAGCGACACCGGACACGGTCTGCCCGAAGGGCGGATCGGTCAGGGCCTCGGCACGCAGATCATCCGCACGCTCATCCAGGGCGAACTCGGCGGGACGATCGTGTGGGAGGGCTCGGACGGCGAGGGGACCAAGGTCACGATCGACCTCCCCATGCGCTGGGTGAACGGTTGAGCCGACACGACGCTCGTCCGCGATGCGGACCCGCGACGTGTCGACTCACGGCTGAGCGCGGCACGCGAAGCGGCCCGAGCCGAAGGCTGCGGGCCGCTCGTCCGTCCTGACTCGAACCGGGCGAGGATCAGCCGGCGCGGCGGGCGCGGGCTGCGCGGCGCTTGAGAGCGCGGCGCTCATCCTCGCTGAGTCCGCCCCACACGCCCGAATCCTGGCTGGACTCGAGGGCGTACTGCAGGCATACCTCGGTGACGGTGCACCGGGCGCACACGGCCTTCGCCTTCTCGATCTGATCGACGGCCGGACCGGTGTTCCCGACGGGGAAGAACAGTTCGGGGTCGACGGTGAGGCAGGCGGCCTTGTCGCGCCAATCCATGGGGGCTCCTCAGTGTGGAAATGTCATGGGCGCGCGAGTTTCGCGTGCCCGGAATTCATAGGCGGCGTTCGGGGGGTCGACGCCCATCGGTGATGCGAGCGGATGCTCGCCCCACGCCGCTGTGGGAGCACATGGCTGTGATCTATTCTCTTACATGAAAGGCGAACGATCAAGGATTTTCTGCACTCCGTGTGAACGGGAGGCGAACCGCGAGCGAACGCCATCGCCCCGACAACACCCTCAGGAGCCCGCATGCGCCCGTCGAGACTGACCATCGCGGCAGCGGCCGTGCTCGCTCTGGAGGCGGTGGCGCTGCTCGCGGTGACGCTCATGGAGGTGTTCGGCCTGAGCTCCGGGGCTGCGTCGTCTCTGCCCTCCGCCCTCGGACTGATCGGGCTCAGCGCGGTGGGTGCCGTCGGGCTCGCCGCACTGGCCTTCGCCGTGCTGCGCGGACGCTCGTTCGGGCGCAGCGGCGGCATGGTGGTGCAGATCCTCGCGATCGCGGTCGCACTGAGTGCGCTCACCGTGCGGCCGTTCCCCGTGGTGTTCGTGGTCGCGCTGCTGATCCCCGCTGCGATCGGTGCGGTGCTGCTGTTCCTGCTGACGCGGCGCGCGGGGGCGGAGGCCCGCCGGAGCGCCGACGCCGATCAGCAGGACGACTGACGCGCGTTACGCCGCGAGCCCCACGAGCTTGCGGATGCGGGCGACGTGGCCGGTGGCCTTGACGTTGTAGAGGGCGTGCGCGATCACGCCGTCCTCGTCGATGACGAAGGTCGAGCGGATCACTCCCTGGATCACCTTGCCGTAGTTCTTCTTCTCGCCCCACACCCCGTATGCGTGGTGGACGGCGAGGTCGGCGTCGCTCAGCAGGGGGAAGGAGAGCGCGTCGCGCTGGGCGAACTGCTTGAGCTTCGCCACGTCGTCGCGGGAGACGCCCAGTACCGTGTACCCGGCGCCCTGCAGCGAGGCGAGGCTGTCGCGGAAGTCGCACGCCTCGGTCGTGCATCCCGGGGTCATCGCCGCCGGGTAGAAGTACAGGATGACGTTCCTGCCGCGCAGATCGTGCAGCGAGACGGACGCGCCGTCCTGGTCCTGCAGGGTGAAGTCGGGGGCGGTGGATCCGGGTTCGAGGCGCTGCGCAGTCACGCCTCCAGGCTACCCGTATGCGCGGGAGCGGATCCGCTCAGAGCTTGTCCGCGAAGGTCGCGAGCAGCCGCTGCAGGGATTCCAGCCGCGACAGGCCGGCCCCGCTGAGCGCTCCGTCCGCCGCGGCCTCGTTGAGCGCGCAGTCCTCGGCGTCGGCCCGGTGCGTGCAGCCGCGCGGACAGTTCTCCGCGATCGCGGCGAGCTCGGTGAAGGCGGCGAGGATGTTCTGCGGTTCCACGTGTCCGAGCCCGAAGGAGCGGACGCCCGGGGTGTCGATCACCCAGCCCGATCCGGGGGTCGGGTCGGGGGCGACATAGCGCAGCGACACCGTCGACGAGGACGTGTGCCTGCCCCGGCCGGTGACCTCGTTCACGTGCCCCGTGGCGCGGTGAGCCGCCGGCACGAGCGCGTTCACGAGCGTGGACTTGCCCACGCCGGAGTGTCCGACGAAGACGGTGGAGTGTCCGATGAGCGCCCTGCCGATCTCGTCGACCGGCATCTCGCCCTGAGCACTCGTGAAGACCTGGAGATCCAGACCCTCGAAGTGCTTCAGGAACTCGGACGGATCCGCCAGGTCGGTCTTGGTGACCACGAGCAGCGGGCGGATCCCGGCGTCGAGCGCCGCGACCAGGTAGCGATCCACCAGGCGCGCACGGGGCTCCGGATCCGCAGCGGCGACCACGATGAGCATCTGGTCGGCGTTGGCGACGATGACCCGCTCCACCTGGTCGGTGTCGTCGGCGCTGCGGCGCAGCAGCGAGGAGCGTTCGAGGATGCCGACGATCCGGCTCAGGGTGCCGTCCTCGCCCGAGATGTCACCGACGACCCGTGCGGCGTCGCCCGTGACGATCGGGGTGCGGCGCAGCTCTCTGGCGCGCACCGCGGTGATCGTGCGCTCGTCATCGGCGTCGCCGCCTTCGCCGAGCAGCACGGTGTAGCGCCCTCGGTCGACCCCCAGCACGCGCCCGATCTCTGCGTCACTGTGCGCGGGACGGCGCTTGGTGCGCGGGCGATTGGCCTTCGGATTGGGGCGCATCCGGATCTGGGTCTCGTCGAAGTCGTCGAGCTCGTCGTCGCCGTCGTCGTCCAGCCAGCTCACGCGAGGGCGCTCCCGGTGACGTCTACGGCGAGCAGCCGTTCCCACAGCTGGGTGAACTCGGGCAGCGTCTTCGCCGTGGTGCCGATCTCGTCGATCTCGACGCCGGGCACGCGGAGGCCGATGAGGGCGCCCGTGGTGGCCATCCGGTGATCGTGATGCGCAGGCCAGGTGCCGGCCTGCAGGGCGGCCGGCACGATGCGGATGCCGTCCTCGAGCTCCTCGGCCTCGCCGCCGAGCGCGCGCAGGTTGCCGGCGAGCGCGGCGATCCGGTCGGTCTCGTGCAGGCGGATGTGGCCGATGCCGGTGATCGCGGTGGGCGCGTCGGCCAGGGCGGCCAGGCCCACGAAGGTGGGCGCGAGCTCGCCGGCGGCGGACAGGTCGAACTCCCCGCCGCGGATGCGACCGGTGCCGCGCACGGTGAGCACGCCGTCCGCGCGGCGCACCTCGGCGCCGAGCCGCTCCAGCAGCTCGGGCAGCAGGGCGCCCGGCTGCGTGGAACGCGCCGGCCACCCCTCGACCGAGACCTCGCCGCCCGCGACGAGCGCGGCCGCGAGGAAGGGGGCCGCGTTGGACAGATCCGGCTCGATCGCGATCTCTCTGGATCGCGGCACGCCGCCCTCGACCATCCATTCCCCGGGGGCGGGGCGGGAGACCTTGATCCCGCGCCGGGTCAGGGCCTCGACGGTCATGTCGATGTGCGGCATGCTCGGCAGCCGCTCGCCCGTGTGCACGAGGTGCAGGCCCACATCGAAGCGCGGTGCGGCGAGCAGCAGGCCGGAGACGAACTGGCTGGATGCGGAGGCGTCGATCTCCACGCGACCGCCGCGGATATGGCCGCGCCCGCGGATCGTGAACGGGAGGGACCAGCTGCCGTTGTCCTCGATGTCGACGCCGAGGTCGCGCAGCGCGTGGATCATCGCGCCCATCGGGCGGTGCAGCGCCGTCTCGTGCGCGGTCAGCAGCACGTCGCCGCGGGCGAGTCCCGCGAGCGGCGCGATGAAGCGCATGACGGTGCCGGCCTGCCCGCAGTCGACCGTGGTGTCGCCGGTGAGCCGTGCGGGGATGATCCGGAGGTCGGGTCCGAACCCGCCGGTGCCCGGCTGCTCCTCGACGCCGACGCCCAGGGCGCGCAGCGCGTCGATCATCCGGGCGGAGTCGTCCGAGTGCAGAGGGGCGGAGACGAGTCCCGGCGCGTCCGCGATCGCCGCCAGCACCAGCTCGCGGTTGGTGAGCGACTTGGATCCCGGCACGCGCAGCCGCGCGCTCAGGGTGCCTGCGGCAAGCGGCGCGGACCAGCGTCCGCGCGGTGCGGGGGAATACGTGGAGGCGCTCATCGGTTCCTACCCTACTGAAGGCCTCCGGCAGCGGAGGGCGGGAAAACGGAAGGCGGTGCGCATGCTCGCGACTCTCGAACCGGTGGCGCTCGACGAGATCGGCCTAAACTGGCTGGCGATGAACGATCACGCACCGTTGGACGCGCAGCCGGACGCGGATTCCTCCGCGCGCCGGGAATTCGAGGAGCAGGCGATCCCCTTCATGGATCAGCTGTACGCCGCCGCCATGCGCATGACGCGCAACCCGTCCGATGCCGCGGACCTCGTCCAGGAGACGTTCGTGAAGGCGTTCGCCTCGTGGTCGAGCTTCACGCAGGGCACGAACCTCAAGGCGTGGCTGTACCGGATCCTGACGAACACCTACATCAACATCTACCGCAAGCGCCAGCGCGAGCCCTATCAGGGCACGATCGACGAGCTGGAGGACTGGCAGCTCGGCGGCGCCGAATCGACCACGGCCTCGCACAGCCGCTCGGCCGAGGCCGAGGCGATCGACCGGATGCCCGCGTCGGTCGTCAAGGAGGCGCTGCAGGCGGTCCCGGAGGATTTCCGGCTGGCGGTGTACCTCGCCGACGTCGAGGGCTTCGCCTATCAGGAGATCGCCGACATCATGAAGACCCCCATCGGCACCGTCATGAGCCGCCTGCACCGCGGGCGCCGCATGCTCCGGGAGCTGCTGGCGGACTACGCCGCAGAGCGAGGAATCGCCACGGCCGGCACGAGGAGTACGAAATGACGGACTGCGGATGCGCCAAGGCGCGGCAGGACCTGGAGGAGTACCTCCGCAACGAGATGTGCAAGACGGAGCACTCCGACATCCGCGAGCATCTCGACAACTGCCCGTCCTGCGCAGAGGAGGCTCTGGTCGCGACCACGCTGACCGAGGTCGTGTCGCGGGCGTGCAAGGAGACGGCCCCGGAGGAGCTCCGCGACCAGGTGCTGGCGCAGCTGCGCGCGGTGCAGGCGAGCGTCCACTGACCGCAACGGTCTGACGCGGGCGCACCTCGCGGCCGCCGCGCCGTCCTCGACCGTGGATAGGCTGGGGGCATGGCAGACCTCGACGCCCGTGACGTCCCCGTCGACCCGACCTCGAAGGAGCGCCTGAGCGCTTCGCGCCTCGAGTACCGCATCGTCGACCTGTCGGATCCCGCGCAGTTGCGCGGTTTCGTGCGCGCCGACGCGCGAGGCTTCCTGGACAAGGAACCCGACGACGAGACGATCCGCCTCATGGGCGAGACGATGTCGCAGCGGCGCAACGTGGGCGTGTACGCGCCGGGCGCCGAGCTGCCGGTCGCGACGGTCGACTCCTGGGTGACGCCGATGACGGTGCCCGGCGACAGGGGAGCGCACGTCGACATGTGGGCGATCAGCGCGGTCACGGTCGCGGCGACGCATCGCCGTCGGGGGATCGCGCGCAACCTCCTGGAGGGGGAGCTGCGCGCGGCGGCCGCGGCGGGCGTGCCRATCGCGGGGCTCACCGCCACCGAGGCGACGATCTACGGACGCTACGGCTTCGGCCCCGCGATCCCTGTGTCGCGTCTGCGCGTGGACGCACGGCGTGCCGGCGGCGTCACCCTGCCGACGGGGGATGGGGCCACGACGATCGAATACGTGGAGCCCGATGCGCTGCGGGAGGCGCTCGACGAGGTGCATGAGCGGGCTCGTCTCGATCGCGCCGGCGACATCCCCGGCTGGCCGTTGCGCTGGCGTCGGATGGCGGGGCTCGTGCCGGCTGACGAGAAGTCCCGCGCCGTGCGGGGGGTCAGGGCGGTGGACGCCCAGGGCGTCACCCGCGGGGTGCTCGCGTACACGCTCGATGAGCTCTCCGACGAGTTCGCGGCCGATCTCGCGATCCGTCACCTCGACGCCGAGACTCCGGAGGCGCTGCGCGTGCTCTGGGCCTTCGCCGTCAACCACGATCTGATCCGCGCCGTGCACGCGGATCTCCGGCCGGTCGACGATCCGCTGCCCTGGCTCGTCGTGAACCAGCGCGCCGTACAGACCACCGTGCACGATCACGGCTGGCTGCGGATCCTCGACGTGCCCGTCGCGCTCGGCGCGCGCTCGTACCGGGCCCCGCTGGATCTCGTGCTGCGGGTGTCGGATCCACTCGGACTCGCCGAGGGATCCTGGCGTCTGCAGGTCGGCCAGGACGGGAAGGGCGTCGTCGGCGTGACGACGGATGCGCCAGACGTCGAGCTCGGCGTCGATGCGCTGTCGTCGCTGTACCTCGGCGGCGTGAGCGCGCCGACGCTGCGCGCGGCGGGCCGGATCTCGACCTCGGCGGAGACGGCGGCGGCGATCCAGAACGCCTTCGGCACCGCGGTGGCTCCCGCCCTCACCATCTGGTACTGAGATGTCCGACGCCCTCGCTACCGTGAGGGCATGACCGCACTCCGCCCCGCCGAGGGATCAGACGGCACCGAGCTCGGCACACATGCGCCGTCAGGGCTCGGCCTCGCGCAGGGGATCGCGCTGTACCTCGCGTCGGTCCTGGGTACCGGGCTCCTCGTGCTCCCCGGGCTCGCGGCGAAGACCGCGGGCCCCGCGAGCCTCATCGCGGTGGGGGTGATCACGCTCCTGGCCGTGCCGCTCGCCGGCGCGTTCGCCGCGCTGGCGGCCCGCCATCCGGATCCGGGCGGCGTCGCCAGCTACGCGCGTCGCGCTCTCGGGCCGACCGCGGCCAGGGCCACCGGATACTGGTTCCTCTTCGGCGTCGCGGCCGGAGGGCCGGTCGTGTCGGTGCTCGGCGCGCGCTACATCGCGACCGCGGTCGGGATCGACAGCGCCGGCATCCCGTGGCTGGCCCTCGGCTTCCTCGTGGTGCCGTTCGTCGCCAACCTGTTCGGGGTGCGGCTCACCGGGTGGCTGCAGCTGGTGCTCACCGGTCTGCTGCTCGCGATCGTCGTCGTGGTGGTCGCGGTGGCGGCGCCCGCCGTGCGACCCGAGAGCTTCACGCCGTTCCTGCCGCACGGCTGGGGCGGGGTGGGCACCGCGATCGTGATGTTCGTGTGGGCATTCGCCGGCTGGGAGGTCGGCACGCACATCTCCGGAGAGTTCGCGCGGCCGCGCCGCACGATCCCGCTCGCGACGGCCATCACGCTGGTGCTCGCCGGCGGAAGCTATCTCGCGCTGCAGGTCGTGACGGTCGGCGCCCTGGGGGAGAGGGCGGGGCACGGCGACGTCGTCCTGCTCGATCTCGCCGAGGCCGGAGGGGTGCGCGCGGCGCCGACCCTGATCGGCGTGGTGTCGGCGGTGGTCGCGCTCGGCGTGCTCAACGTCTACCTCGCCGCGTTCGGCAAGCTCGGTGCGTCGCTCGCATCCAACGGCGATCTGCCGCGCTGGTTCGCGAAGGGCGCCGAGTCCGGCGCGGTGCCGCGGCGCGCCCTGCTGCTGTCGATGGCCCTCGTGCTGGCCTACTTCGGGGTGTCCTGGGCGACCGGTTTCGACCTGC
Organism: Microbacterium sp. 05N427; assembly: GCF_056397105.1. NCBI lineage: Bacteria > Bacillati > Actinomycetota > Actinomycetes > Micrococcales > Microbacteriaceae > Microbacterium > Microbacterium sp. 05N427. The sequence continues at coordinate 57,567 of NZ_JBFTMT010000005.1, read as the reverse complement.
AGCCGTTCATCCTCATCCATACCGCGAGCATGGTCGCCGTCTACACGATCGGCATGATCGCCGCGATCCGGATCCTGCCGCGGCGGACGCCTGGATGGTGGATGGCCGTGATCGCCTCGGTCTGCACGATCGGACTGCTGCTGCTCGCCGGAGTCGCGCTCGTGGTCCCCGCGGTGGTGGCGATCATCGCACTCGCCGTGACCGCGGTGCGCGGGGTGCGGGAACGACGACGCGGTGCCCCGGAGAACCGGGACACCGCGTCGATCGGCTGAGCGGACGGGTCAGATCGTCAGCGCCCTCGAGAGCAGGTCTGCCTGCTCGGCGGCGTGCACCTTCGAGGATCCGGTCGACGGCGCCGCCGATGCGGGACGCGTGATCGGACGCACGACGCGCGGACCCGGCACGGTCTGGAAGTGCAGCGCGAGGAACGGCCAGGCGCCCTGGTTCTCCGGCTCCTCCTGCATCCAGACGATCTCTGCGTTGGGGTACGTGTCGGCGACGGTCTTCAGCGTGCGCAGCGGCACGGGGTAGAGCTGCTCGACGCGCACCAGCGCGACCTCTGGATTCGGGTTCTTCTCGAGCTCCGAGACCAGATCCCAGTGCACCTTGCCGGAGTGGAAGATCACGCGCTTGACGGCGGTGCGATCCAGCTCGCGGGTGTCGTCGATGACCGTCTCGAAGCGGCCCTGCGTGAAGTCCTCCACCGGGCTGGTCGCGCCGCGCAGACGCAGCATCGCCTTCGGCGTGAACACGATGAGCGGCCTGCGCGGACGCGCGTACGCCTGGCGGCGCAACAGGTGGAAGTAGCTCGCCGACGTGGACGGGCGTGCCACGGTCATGTTCTCCTGCGCGCACAGCTGCAGGAAGCGCTCCATGCGGGCGGAGGAGTGGTCCGGTCCCTGGCCCTCGTAGCCGTGCGGCAGCAGCAGCACGACGCTCGACTGCTGGCCCCACTTCTGCTCGGCCGCGGAGATGTACTCGTCGATGACCGACTGCGCGCCGTTCACGAAGTCGCCGAACTGCGCCTCCCACAGCACCAGTGCTTCCGGGCGCTCGACCGAGTAGCCGTACTCGAAGCCGAGCGCGGCGTATTCACTGAGCAGCGAGTCGTAGACGAAGAAGCGGGCCTGGTTGTCGGAGAGGTTCGCCAGCGGCAGCCACTCCTGGCCGTTCGCGCGGTCATGCAGCACCGCGTGACGCTGCACGAACGTGCCGCGTCGGGAGTCCTGACCGGCGAGACGCACCGGGGTGCCCTCGACGAGTAGTGAGCCGAACGCGAGCAGTTCGCCGAAGCCCCAGTCGATCGAGCCGCTGCGGCTCATGTCGACGCGCTTGTCCATCGCCTGCTGCAGCTTCGGGTGCACCGTGAAGCCCTCGGGCTTGTTCGCGTGCGCGTCTCCGATGAGATGCACGACCTCGAGCGGCACGCCGGTGACCTCGGGGGAGCCGATCTGGTCGTCCACGGGCGCGAGGTCGGGTGCGATCGGCGTGGCGCCGGTCTCCGCCGCGTGCGTCTCCGCGAAGGCGATCTCCAGGCGGTTCTGGAAGTCGGCCTTGGCCTGGTCGTACTCCTCCTGGGTGATGTCGCCGCGGCCGACGAGGGACTCGGTGTAGAGGCTGCGCACCGACCGCTTCGCCTGGATCAGGTCGGTCATCAGGGGCTGCGTCATCGACGGGTCGTCGCCCTCGTTGTGACCGCGGCGGCGGTAGCAGACGAGGTCGATCACGATGTCGCGGTGGAATCGCTCGCGGTACTCGAACGCGAGCTGAGCCACGTGCACCACGGCCTCGGGGTCGTCACCGTTCACGTGCAGGACCGGCGCCTGGATCGTCTTGGCGACATCGGTCGCGTACACCGAGCTGCGCGAGTCGTTGGGCAGCGTGGTGAAGCCGACCTGGTTGTTCACGACCACGTGGATCGTGCCACCGGTGCGGTAGCCGCGCAGCTGCGACATCTGCAGGGTCTCTACGACGACGCCCTGGCCGGCGAAGGCCGCATCGCCGTGGACCAGGATCGGCAGCCAGGTGAAGGTGCCGATCGGCTTGCGGTCCTGCTTGGCGCGGGCGATGCCCTCGAGCACACCGTCGACGGTCTCCAGGTGCGAGGGGTTCGCGGCGAGGAGGATCGGCAGTTCGGCGCCGTCGTCGGCGACGAAGGTGCCCTCCTTGCCGAGGTGGTACTTCACATCGCCGGATCCGCGCTGGTTGCCCGGCTGCATGGATCCCTCGAACTCGCGGAACACCTGGCCGTACGTCTTGCCCGCGATGTTCGCGAGCACGTTCAGGCGGCCGCGGTGCGCCATACCGATCGCGGCGCCGTCGAGGCCCGCCCCGGCAGCGCCCTGGAGGATCTCGTCCAGCAGCGGGACGAGCGACTCCGCGCCCTCGAGCGAGAAGCGCTTCTGACCCACGTACTTGGTCTGCAGGAAGGTCTCGAAGGCCTCGGCCTCGTTGAGCTTGCTGAGCACGCGCAGCTGCTCGTCGTGGCCGGGCTTGACGTACTTGACCTCGACCTTGTCCTGGAACCAGCGGCGCTGGTCCGGGTCCTGGATGTGCATGTACTCGATGCCGAGCGTGCGGCAGTAGGAGTCGCGGAGCACGCCGAGGATGTCGCGCAGCTTCAGCTGGCGCTGGCCGCCGAAGCCGTTCGTGACGAACTCGCGGTCCAGATCCCAGAAGGTCAGCCCGTGGGTCTCGATCTCGAGGTCGGGGTGCGTGCGCTGCACGTACTCGAGCGGGTCGATGTCGGCCATCAGGTGGCCGCGCACGCGGTAGGAGTTGATGAGCTCCTGCACGCGTGCGGTCTTGTCGATGCGCTCGGCCAGGTCGACCGCGATGTCCTTGTTCCAGCGGATCGGCGCGTACGGGATCCGGAGCGCGCGGAAGATGCTCTCGTAGAAGCCGCGCTCGCCGATCAGCAGCTCATGCACCTTCTTCAGGAACTCGCCCGAGCCCGCACCCTGGATGACGCGGTGGTCATAGGTCGAGGTGAGCGTGATCGTCTTGCCGATGCCGAGCACGTCGATCGTCTTCTGGCTCGAACCCTGGAACTCGGCCGGGTACTCGAGGGCGCCGGCGCCGATGATGCAGCCCTGGCCCTTCATCAGGCGCGGCACGGAGTGCACGGTGCCGATGCCGCCGGGGTTCGTGAGGGACAGCGTCGTGCCCTGGAAGTCGGCGGCGGTGAGCTTGTTGCCGCGCGCGCGGGTGATGAGGTCCTCGTACGCCGACAGGTACTCGCTGAAGGTGAGGGACTCGGCGCGCTTGATGCTCGGAACGAGCAGGGCGCGGGTGCCGTCGGGCTTCGGGATGTCGATCGCGATGCCGAGGTTCACGTGCGCGGGGGCGACGACGCTGGGCTTGCCGTCGACCTCGGCGTAGGAGACGTTCTGGCTCGGGAACTCCTTGAGCGCCTTGATCAGCGCCCAGCCGATGAGGTGCGTGAAGCTCACCTTGCCGCCGCGCGTGCGGGACATGTGGTTGTTGATGACGATCCGGTTGTCGATCATCAGCTTCGCCGGGACGGTGCGCACGCTCGTCGCGGTCGGGACGGTGAGCGACTCGTCCATGTTGGCGGCGAGCGTCTTCGGCATGCCGCGCAGCGGCGTGACGACGTCCTCGTGCTGTTCGGTGCCGGATTCCGCGGCGGCGCGGTCTTGCGCCTGGGCGGGGATCGGGGCCTGGCGTGCGGGCTTCGTCGTGGTGCGCGCGACGGGCTGCTGGCCGATCACCGGGATCGGCGCGGTCACCGGATGCGCATCGGCCGCCGTGGCCGGTGCGGCCGAAGGCGCGGCTGCGGGGGCGGAGGGGGCGGCGGGAGCCGCCGCGGGCTGGGAGGGATGGTAGTTCTCGAGGACCGGCCACCACTCCTTGTCGACGGAGTTGCGATCGAGCTTGAACTGCTCGTACAGCTCGTCGACGAGCCAGGAATTGGCCCCGAACTCTCCATCTCCAGAAGTCCCGACGCCGGTCACCTGRCTCGACACGCTAGATCGCCCTCTTTCATCGCTGAATCTGGTGGGATCCGTCCCCGGTGGTCTCCGGGTATGGCCACTCATCCGGGTGTCAAGCCTAACGTGTCAGAGGTGCGGTGCGGGCCTGGATCGCGGTGTATGGCAGGACCTTTCGCCGCAGCGGCGCACGGAAGCCGTCCCCGGCGGTCCGCCGACCGCGATCCCGAGGCGATCCGGGCGAGGACGGCTACCCTGAGAGCATGCAGTTCTCCGGCGAACAACCCATGGTCGACCTCACCTACTCCGACGTGTTCCTGGTGCCGCGCCACTCGGATGTGACCAGCCGCCTCCAGGTCGATCTCGCGCCGCAGGACGGCACTCCCGCGACCGTCCCGCTCGTGTCGTCGAACATGAACTCGGTGACCGGTCCTCGACTCGCCGCGACCCTCGCGCGCCGCGGAGGCATCGGGGTGCTGCCGCAGGACATGCCGCTGCAGGAGCTGGACGAGGCGATCCGCTGGGTCAAGCGCCAGCCGGTGTCCTGGGACACCCCGCTCGTGCTCTCCCCGCTGGCCACCGTGGAGGACGCGCTCCGGCTGCTGCCCGCCACCGACGGTCACGGCATCGTGGTCGCCGATGCGCCGGGCGGTCCGGACGGCCTGCACGCCGACGCGATCCACGGAATCCTGCCCGCGGTGCGCCTCGCGACCGCGCTGCGGGATGCGCAGCTGGGCGATCTGGTCCGCGCGGACTCCCCGTCGCTCGACGCGGAGGACGTCACCGATCCGCGGGCGGCGTTCGACGCGATCACCGCCGTCGAGGCCGAGATGGTGTGCGTGCTCCAGCACGGGCACCTGGTCGGCACGCAGACCGCGCGCGGCGCACTGCGCTCGACGCTGTACCGCCCCGCGGTCGACGCCTCGGGGCGCCTCGCGGTCGCCGCGGCCGTCGGCATCAACGGCGACGTCGCCGCCAAGGCCAAGGCCCTCGCGGCGGCCGGGGTGGACGTGCTGGTGGTCGACACCGCGCACGGTCACCAGGAGGGCATGCTGCGGGCCCTGCGCACGGTGTCGGCGCTCGAGCTCGGCATCCCGATCGTGGCGGGCAACATCGTCACCGCCGACGGCGTGCGCGATCTCGTCGAGGCGGGAGCGTCGATCCTGAAGGTCGGCGTCGGGCCCGGCGCGATGTGCACCACCCGGATGATGACCGCCGTCGGTCGTCCGCAGTTCTCCGCCGTGCGGGAGACCGCGCAGGCCGCCGCCGAGCTCGGCGCGCACGTCTGGGCGGACGGGGGAGTGCGCTATCCGCGCGACGTCGCCCTCGCGCTCGCCGCAGGAGCCGCGTCGGTCATGGTCGGATCCTGGTTCGCCGGCACGATCGAGGCGCCGGGCGAGCTGCGCGCGGACGCCGAGGGGCGTCTCTACAAGGAGTCCTGGGGCATGGCCTCGACGAAGGCCGTGCAGGCGCGCTTCGGCCGTCTCGACGCCTACGAGCGTGCACGCAAGGAGCTCTTCGCCGAGGGCATCTCGTCCTCGAAGATCTACCTGGATCCGCTCCGTCCCGGCATCGAGGATCTGCTCGACATGATCACCTCCGGCGTGCGCTCCTCGTTCACCTACGCCGGAGCCGCCTCCGTGCCGGAGTTCCACGAGCGCGCGCTGGTCGGCCTGCAGTCCGCGGCCGGATACGAAGAGGGCAAGGCGCTGCCGGTCAGCTGGTGACCCCCCGGCTGATCCGGCATCCGCTCAGCTTCGCTTCTGCCACGAGCCAGTAGAATCGTTCGCACCATGGACGACCCTCCCTCGTGTAGTACATCGCCCCACTGCCTGCTCTCCGCTTCGTCGGGGGTGACACCGTGATGGATTACATCTGGTTGGGCGTGGGGCTTCTGCTCATCGTGGGGACGGGTCTGTTCGTCGCCAGCGAGTTCGCACTGGTCAACCTCGACCGCGCCGATTTGGAGGCGCGACAGGACCGCGGCGAGAGCCGCCTTGGCATGACCATCGCGGCGCTCAAGATCACCTCGACGCATCTGTCGTCGGCGCAGCTCGGCATCACGCTGACCACGCTGCTGACCGGTTTCACGATGGAGCCGGCGCTGTCGAACCTGCTCCGTCCGGTGCTCGGCTCGTGGGGGATCCCCGAGGCTGTCACCGTCACGATCGCGGTGATCGTCGCCATGACCGTCGCCACGGTGCTGTCGATGATCCTCGGCGAACTCGTGCCGAAGAACTTCGCGATGGCGCTTCCCGTGGCCACGGCGAAGGTCGTCATCCCGTTCCAGACCGCGTTCACGATGGTGTTCCGCCCGATCGTCTCGCTGCTGAACGGCAGCGCCAACGGCGTGCTGCGCGCGATGGGCATCGAGCCGAAGGAGGAGCTCAGCGGAGCCCGCTCGGCGGAGGAGCTCAGCTCGCTCGTGCGCCGCTCCGCGAGCGCCGGCCTGCTCGAAGAGGACACCGCGACCCTGCTGGACCGCAGCCTCGGCTTCGCTCGGCTGACCGCGGGTGACGTGATGACGCCGCGGCCCAGCATGCACGCGATCGCGGCCGCGGATTCCGCGGACGACGTGATCGGCCTCGCCCGGCGCACCGGCCACAGCCGCTTCCCGGTTTTCGACGAGGACCTCGACGACATCACCGGCGTCGTGCACCTGAAGGCGGCCGTCTCGGTGCCGCGCGATCGCCGCACCGAGGTGCCGGTGGGGGCGCTCGCCTCCGAGCCGCTGCGGGTGCCCGAGACCGTGCACCTGGACGCGCTCGTGGCCGAGCTGCGCGGCGGCGGCTACCAGCTCGCGATCGTCGTGGACGAGTACGGCGGCACCGCCGGGATCGTGACCCTGGAGGATCTCGTGGAGGAGATCGTCGGCGAGGTGTCCGATGAGCACGATCGCAGCAGAGCCGGCGTCGTGAAGGGCAGCGACGGGATCGCCTTCCCCGCGGAGCTGCGGCCCGACGAGCTGCGCGCCAGCACCGGCATCGAGGTGCCGGAGGGCGACGTGTACGACACCGTCGGCGGCTACGTGATGAGCGTGCTGGAGCGACTGCCCAAGGCCGGCGACGAGGTGCCGGTGCCGGGCGGCACCCTGCACGTCGTGCGCATGCAGGGTCGCAGGGTGGATCGGATCCGCTTCACGCCTGAGGCAGCGACCGAGGAAGGAGGCGGGCGATGAGCGACTGGGCCGGAATCGCATGGCTGTTCGTGCTGCTCGCCTTCAACGCGTTCTTCGTCGCGGCGGAGTTCGCGGTGATCTCCGCGCGCCGCTCGCAGATCGAGCCGCTCGCCGAGCGCGGATCCCGTTCCGCGCGCACCGCCCTGTATGCGATGGAGCACGCCACGCTCATGCTGGCGACCTCGCAGTTGGGCATCACCGTCTGCTCGCTGCTGATCCTGAACGTCTCGGAGCCCGCGATGCACCACCTGCTCGCTGCGCCCCTGGGCGCGCTGGGGCTCGCCGAGGGGGCCGTGGACGCGATCGCGTTCATCATCACCCTTGTCATCGTGTCGTTCCTGCACGTGGTCTTCGGAGAGATGGTTCCGAAGAACCTCGCGTTCTCCGTGCCGGACCGGGCCGTGCTGATCCTCGCGACGCCGCTGGTGTGGATCTCGAAGGTCTTCTATCCGGTGATCCGCGCGCTGAACGCCACGGCCAACGGGGTCGTGCGGCTGTTCCGCGTCGAGCCGAAGGACGAGGCCGCCTCGACGTTCACGCTCGACGAGGTCGCCACGATCGTGGACCAGTCCCGGCGTGAGGGCGTGCTCACCGACTCCGCGGGCACCGTCAGCGCAGTGGTGGAGTTCACCGACAAGGACGCACGAGACGTCGCCGTGCCGCTCGCCGGGCTCGTGACGCTGCCGCTCGGCGCGACGCCGGACGATGTGGAGCGGTCCGTCGCCAAGCACGGCTTCTCGCGCTACGTGATGGTCGACCCCGAGGGCGTGCCCGTGGGTTATGTGCACCTGAAGGACGTGATCCGCTCTGCGGAGGGACCGGATGCGGCAGCGCGTGCGGCCGCGCCGATCCCTGCGAAGCGGATCCACCAGATGGTGCCGATGCAGGAGGACACGGATCTCGAGGACGCACTCGCGATCATGCGCCGCGCGGGCCGTCACCTCGCGCAGGTGCGCGATGCGGCCGGCCGGACGAYGGCGATCCTGTTCCTGGAGGACATCATCGAGGAGCTCGTCGGCGAAGTGCGCGACATCACCCGCCGCGGCTTCGGGCGCTGAGCCCTTCGTCTCGCTGCGCTCGCTCAGGGACCGGGAGGGGCGCTCGCTCAGGGACCGGGAGGGGCGCTCGCTCAGGGGCCGGTCGGAGCGCGCCTCAGCGCCAGCGGGCGCGCAGGTACTGGTCGGGCCAGGCGACGTCGTCGCCGAGCTCGTGGGCGGCGCGCAGACCGAAGTGCGGATCGCGCAGCCACTCCCGTCCGGCGAAGATCGCGTCCGCAGCGCCCTCGGCGAGCACGGCCTCGGCCTGCGCCCCGCTGGTCAGCAGCCCCACCGCGGAGGAGGGGATGCGACCGCCCTGCCGCACGGCGGCGGCGAGCGGAACCTGATAGCCCGGATGCACCTCGATGTGCTGGTGCGCGACGAGGCCGCCGCTCGAGACGTCGATGAGGTCGGCGCCGTGCGCGACCGCCCAGTCCGCCACCGTGGCCGCCTCGTCCGGCGTGAAGCCGCCGGGGGCGTGATCCGTGGCCGAGATCCGTACGAACACGGGGACCTCGTCGCCCGCGACCCGGCGCACGGCCTCGGTGACCTCGAGCAGCAGGCGGGCCCGGTTCTCCAGCGATCCGCCGTACGCGTCCTCGCGATGGTTGCTGAGCGGGGAGAGGAACTGGTGCAGCAGGTAGCCGTGCGCGCCGTGGATCTCCAGCACGTCGAAGCCGGCGTCGAGAGCGCGACGCGCCGCGGTGGCGAAGGCAGTGATGACGTCGGCGATTCCCGCCTCGTCCATGGCCTCCGGCGCCGCGAAACCCTCGAACGGGATCGCCGAAGGGGCGACGGTGCTCCAGCCGCCCTCGGCGGCGGGGACGGAACCGTGCTCCTGCGCCCACGGCCACCACGTCGAGGCTTTGCGTCCGGCGTGCGCGAGCTGTACCCCGATCCGTGCACCGCGCGCGTGCACGGCATCGACGATCGGCGCCCAGGCGTCGCGCTGCGCGTCGTTCCACAAGCCGGTGTCGCGCGGACTGATCCGGCCCTCCGCCACGACGGCGGTCGCCTCGGCCACGATCAGTCCGGCACCGCCCGAGGCGAACTGCGCGAGATGCGTGTGGTGCCACTCCTGCGGCACGCCGTCGACGGCGCTGTACATGCACATGGGGGAGACCCACAGACGGTTGCGCAGGGTGAGGGAGCGGATGGTCAGCGGGGAGAACAGAAGGCTCACGGGACGACGCTACCCGTCGCAGAGGGCATGCAGGCGCGTGGCGGACGGATCCGCCTCGCGGCGTCCGACGGCGGCGCGCACAGCCTCGGCCCAGTACCGTTGACCCCATGCCTTCTCCGTCCACCGGCGTCCGTGACGCGCATGACCGCATCGTGTGGACGAGACGCGACGTCCGCCGCCTGCTGCATGCGCCCGGAGATCGCGACGACAAGCGCAGCCGCGGCGTGGTCGCGCTGCGCACCGGATCCGACGCGTATCCGGGTGCGGCGGTCCTCGGCGTCGAGGGCGCGTGGCGGGCGGGCTGCGGTTACGTGCGCTACGTCGGCCCCCGGCGTGCGGCAGACCTCGTGCTCGCCAGGCGGCCGGAGACCGTCACGACCGGACCCGACGCTGACGCGGTCCGCGCCGATGTCTGGGTGATCGGATCCGGCACCGACGCTTCGACCCGCGCCGACTCAGAGACGTCGGCGCTGCGGGCGCTGCTGGCCGGTTCGGATCCTGTCGTCGTGGATGCGGGAGCTCTGGATCTGCTCCCCGCGGCGGCCGCCCCCGTGATCGCGACCCCGCACGCAGGGGAGTTCGTGCGCCTTCGGTCGACCCTGGGACTCGCGGCGCTCTCTGCCGACGTTCTGCAGGATCCTGAGGCGCGCGCGGAGGCGGTGCACGAGACCGCCGTTGCGCTGGGCGGCGCGGTGCTGCTCAAAGGGGCCACAACGCTCGTCGCCGACGCCACGGCCGTCATCACCGTCGGAACAGGAACGCCTTGGCTCGCGACCGCCGGGACCGGGGATGTGCTGGGCGGCGTACTGGGCGCGATCGTCGCCGCCGACCGGGCGGCAGACGGGACGACCGCGCTCGCCGAGCTGGCGGCCACCGCCGCGTGGTTGCACGGCGTCGCCGGACGGATCGCCGCCGAAGTCGGCGCCGGCCGAGCGGGCCACCCCATTGTCGCGCTGGACGTCGCGGAGGCGCTGCCGGCCGCGTTCGCCCTCGCGTTCGCCGACGACGGCGAGTCCGAAGACATCGACCACCACGTAGTGACAGAGGAGGGCCGCGCGTGAGCGGTGCCGAGCCGACGGGCGCGACCCGTGCCGAATCGACCGGAGGCGCCGCTCGGCGCGCGTCCTCGGTCCTGCACAAGGCGGGACTGCCGCTCACCATGCTGTGGCTGGCCTTCGTCATCGCGCACCTCTACGTGGCGATGATCGGGTGGAAGATGCCCGCATTGCCGATGGGCGACACGGTCTTCGTGTACGAGCCGTGGGCGCGGAACGCCCTCGGCGGAGGCGCGATCGTCGGCGTCACGGAGAGCTGGGTCTACCCGCAGCTCGCCCTCGTGCCCATGCTCATCGCCCAGGGGCTGTCGCAGCTCATCCATCCGCTCTTCCCCGGGTCGTACGCCGTCGGATCCGCGAGCTACGTCGTCGCCTGGTCGATCCTGGTGACGGCGCTCGATGCGGTCGGATTCGCGTGCCTGCTGCGCGGCACCGCGGCGCGACGCAGCCGGATCCGTCGCGGCGCCGCCCTGCTCTGGATGGGCGCGCTGGTGCTGCTCGGCCCCATCGCGATGTTCCGGATCGACGCGATCACCGTGCCGCTCGCGATCATCGGCGGCCTGTGGCTGTTCTCCCGACCGGCGGTGGCGAGCGCGCTGTTCACGATCGGCGCCTGGATCAAGATCTGGCCCGGCGCTCTGTTCGTCGCAGCACTCGCCCTGCTGCGCGGCCGGATCCGCATGATCGTCTCGGCCGCGATCGTCACCTTCGTCGTCGTGCTCGGGCTCGTGCTGCTCGGCGGATCCAAGAACCTGCTCGGCTTCCTCAGCCAGATGAGCGGCCGGGGGCTGCAGATCGAGGCGGTCGGCGCGACTCCGCTGCTGTGGCTCACCCAGATCGGGGTGACGCGCATCCAGTACGACCGCCAGATCCTCACCTTCCAGCTCGCCGGCCCCGGCGTCGACGTCGTCGCAGCGCTGCTCACACCGCTCATGGTGGTGGGCGTGGTCGCTGTGGCGGCGCTCGCATTGTGGAAGCTGCGCGCCGGCGCCTCGGCGCGGCGCCTGCTGCCGGCGACCATGCTCGCCCTCGTCGCGGTGCTGATCGCGTGCAACAAAGTGGGCTCGCCGCAGTTCCAGGTCTGGATGCTCGCGCCGCTCGTGCTGTGGTGCCTGTTCGACGGCCCTCGCGTGCGGATCCCCGCGATCCTCGTGCTCGTCGACTACGCGCTCACTCAGGCGGTCTACCCTGTGGTGTACGACCACCTGCTGGCGGCCGAGGCGCTGCCGATCGCACTGCTGAGCGCCCGCAACATCCTGGTCGTCGTCATCTGCGTGATCGCGATCCGCGCGATCGTGCGCACCCCGGTGCGCCGCACCTCGTCCCTCGCCGCCGAACTCCCCGAAACCAGGAGGTCCTGATGCTCGTCGCCTTCTCCGTCGCCCCCAGCGGATCCGCCCCCGAGCGCTTGGAGAGCGCCGACGCCTCGGTGCACGACGCCGTCGCCGCCGCCGTGGCGGTGGTCCGTGCCTCCGGGCTCGCGCACCGCACCACGAGCATGTTCACCGAGATCGAGGGTCCCGACTGGGACACGGTCATGGACGTCGTGAAGCGCGCCACCGAGGCCGTCATGCCGTTCGGATCCCGCGTGTCGCTCGTGCTCAAGGCCGACATCCGCCCCGGCTACACCGGCGAGATCGACGGCAAGATCGCACGCCTCGAGCGGGCGATCGAGGACTCCGGCAGCCTCTGAGCCTCGATCCTCCGACGGGCCCGGTGTTGAGGGGATCGGCGTGAGCGGTCCCTTCAGGTCGCAGGTCCGCCAAATGGCGGATAGTGAAGGCGAAAGTGCGCGCGCCCGGCGGTGCCGTCCGGACGGGCGGGTCGAGATCATCGATTAGCGTCGCAAGGAAGCGGCGACCGACCATCGGAGGCACTCATGCCCACCTATCCCGCGCCCCCTTTCGACCCTGAACTCGCCGCAGCACTCGTTGTGCTCGCCGAGATGATGCCCTCCAGCCTCACTCCCGAGATGATCCCGACACTGCGCCAGGCCTCATGGACTGCTCCGTTCGACGACCTGGTCGCCGAGGTCGGGGCCGTGCACGAGGAGCGGACGATCCCGGGCCATGAAGGCGCCGACATCGTCGTGTCGGTCTACCGTCCCGCCGATTGCACCGCGGTCGGCCCCGGAATCGTCCACTTCCACGGTGGGGGGATGATCATGGGAGACCGCTCCGTCGGCGTCGGCGAGTTCCTGCCGTACGTCGCCAGCCACAGTGCGGTCATCGTCAGTGTCGAGTATCGCCTCGCACCGGACTTCCCGGATCCCTATCCCGTTGAGGACTGCTACGCAGGCCTGGTCTGGACCGCGGCCAACGCCGAGGAGCTCGGGATCGATCCTGCGCGGATCGTGATCGCGGGCGCGAGCGCCGGAGGTGGGCTCGCCGCGGGTGTCGGCCTGCTCGCCCGCGACCGCAAGACGCCGCAGCTGCGCGCGCAGCTGCTCATCTACCCGATGCTCGACGACCGCAACGAGACCATCTCCTCGCAGCAGATCGATGGGATCGGGGTGTGGGATCGGACGAGCAACTTCACCGGGTGGAATGCGCTCCTCGGCGAGCGCCGGGGCACCGACGCGGTGTCGATCTATGCTTCGCCGGCGCGCGCCGACGACCTCTCGGGGCTTCCGCCGACCTTCATCGATGTGGGCAGCGCCGAGGTCTTCCGCGATGAGGACGTGGCCTACGCGACTCGGCTCTGGGAGGCCGGCGGCGACGCCGAGTTGCACGTCTGGCCCGGTGGGTTCCACGGCTTCGACGGTCTCGCGCCGCAGGCGCAGCTGTCGATCGCCATGCTCGAGGCCCGCAACCGCTGGCTCACCAGGATGCTCGACAGCTGAGCCCGGCCCTTCTGCCCCGCCCCGGTCTAGGGTGGGGCAGAGCGGGCGAGGAGGCTCGGATGAAGGAATTGGCCGGACGGCTCTCGGCACTCGACCCCGCGGCGAGCGAGACTTTCAAGGTCATCACCTACTTCGACACGCTGGTGCAGGGTCGGGTCGGAATCGACGGGATGCTGCGCGGAGCGGCAGTGCTCTGCGGGGCGACGATCGGGCGGATCCTCGACGGCGCCGAGAGCGGCCGACGCCACGCAGCCGACGGATCCGACCTCCCGGCCGGTACACCGCACGGCTGGCCGACGGGCGTGGCGGATGACGGGTCCCGCGTGTGGCTCGAACGCTCCGGTGAGGCGCACGCGAACGACGCGATGGTGCTCGATCGACTCGCCCTGGCGGTCTCGGTCACCTCGATGCGCCTCGACACCCAGGCGCCCAAGCGCCGTGCGATCGAAACGCTGCTCAGCGGCGACGCCGACCTGGAAGACAGGGAAGAGGCGATCACACGGCTGGGGCTCGGATCTCAGGCGCAGATCCGGGCCGTCGCAGTGCCCGCCGGTATCCCGATGGACCGTCCGCTTCCGAATGCGATCATCGCTTCGCCCTTCGGCATCGTCCGCGCCGTGGTGATGACCGCAACCGCCGATGCCCCGGCGCGTCGGGCAGGGATGGGGATCGCCGTCCGCCCCGGCGACGATGTCCGCGCATCCTGGCGCTCAGCATTGACATCACTCCGCCTGACGGATGACGAGACCCCCGTCGTCTCCGCCGATTCGCTCGGAGTGCTCCTCCAGATCGCCGAAGCAGCCGATCATGACATCCTCCCGCATCCGGACGTGCTCACAGTGGGGCAGCTGGCGTCCGGCCCCTGGACCGAGCGGATGCTGCGTCTCGTGGTTTCGGCCGCAAGCCAGCGCACCCTCGCGACCGCCGCCGGTGTCCACCACTCCACGATGGGCGTTCGGTTGGAGGAGCTGCCGCGCCTCCTCGGGTACGACCCCTCCGATGACCGCGGACGGACCCGTCTCGGAGTCGCCCTCATGCTCCACCGGCTCGCGGATACGAACTTCCATTCCAGCGGCGACGGGGCCGAGTAGCGGCGGCTTTTCGGCTTTAGAGCCACCGCACGAGTCCGATGTCATCGGTGGATCGAGGCTAAACTGGAGGGATGAAACCCTCGAGCCTCTCGAGGGGTGCGGCGAAGCGGGCGCTCCTCTCCCTCGCCATCGGCAGCTTCGGCATCGGCATGACCGAGTTCGTCGCCATGGGCCTGCTCCCGAACATCGCACAGGACCTGCTGCCGGAGCTCTGGGCGCAGAACCCGGACGAGGCGATCGGCCGCGCCGGCATCCTGGTCTCGCTCTACGCCCTGGGCGTGGTGCTCGGCGCCCCCACGATCGCGGGGCTCGTCGCCCGTTTCCCGCGCCACAAGGTGATGATCGGCCTCGCGATCGCCCTCACCCTCGGCAACGGCCTCGCCGTGGTGCTGCCCACCTTCGAGACGGTCGGGCTCGCGCGATTCATCGCGGGGCTGCCGCACGGCGCCTACTTCGGGATCGGCGCGCTCGTCGCCTCCGACGTGCTCGGCCCCGGCAAGCGGGCCAAGGGCGTGGCGTTCATCCTGACCGGTCTCACGATCGCGAACGTGGTCGGCGTGCCGGCCGGGACCTATCTCGGGCAGCACGTCGGCTGGCGCAGCGCCTTCCTCGTGGTGACGATCGTGTTCGCGCTCGCCACGGTGTGCATCGCCTTCTTCGTGCCCGAGCACGAGGGGGATCCAGGCCGCACCTTCCGCTCCGAGCTGCGCGTGTTCCGGCGCCCCCAGGTGTGGTTCGCGCTCGGCACCGGGGCCATCGGCTTCGGTGGCTTCTTCGCCGTGTACAGCTACATCGCGCCGGTCGTCACGGAGCGGGCAGGAGCGCCGCAGTGGATGGTGCCCGTCACGCTCGTGGTGTTCGGCCTGGGCATGACGGTGGGCAACCTGCTCGGCGGCTATTTCGGCGACCGCAATCTGCGGCTCACCCTGCTCGTGGGGCTCGGCGCGATGTCCGTGGTGCTCGTGCTGCTCGCGATCCTGTCGTTCTCGATCTGGCTGCTCGTGCCGCTCTCGTTCATCATGGCGCTGCTCTCGTCGATCCTGAGCCCCGCGATCCAGACCAGGCTCATGGAGGTCGCGGGCGACAACCAGTCGATCGCCGCGGCGCTGAACCACTCCGCGCTGAACATCGGCAACAGTCTCGGCGCCCTGCTCGGCGGGCTCGTGATCGCGTGGGGATGGGGCTTCGCCGCGCCGTCCTGGGTGGGTGCCGGCCTCGCCGTCATCGGCCTGGGGATCGCGATCGTCTCGTATGCCGTGCAGCGCCGCTTCCACACGGAGACCGGATCCGTGCGGGTGCGCGATCTGGTCTGAGCCGAAACCGATCGCCGGGCCGCTGCGGCCGGCGTGCCCCGGTGCGTCCTAGCATGGGCGGATGAGCTCCGCCGAAGACGACGACCTTCCCGTCGCGGGCACCGCGGTGATCCTGCGCGACGGGACGCACGGGCTCGAGGTGCTGCTGGCACGTCGTCCGGACCGCGGCTCGTTCGCGGGCGCGTGGGTGTTCCCCGGAGGCATGCTCGAGCCCGGCGACCGGGTCGCGGGTGCGGAGGAGAGCGAGGACGCCGGACGCGCCGCGCTGCGCGAGACCGCCGAGGAGGTGGGGCTCGCCCTGGAACGGCTCGTGCTGCTCTCGTGCTGGGTGCCGCCGGCGGGCATCCCGAAGCGCGTCCGGACCTGGTTTTTCCTCACGGCGGATCCGGGGACCGGGGTGATCGCGGCGCAGGACGAGGTCGTCGAGGTGCGCTGGCTCACGCCGGAGGAGGCTCTGGCCGCGAACGACGCGGGCGAGATCTCGCTCAAGCCTCCGACGTGGCGCACGCTGCACGGATTGCGCGGCGCGTCCACGGTGCAGGAGGCGTTCGCGCTGGCTCGCGTACCGGATCGTGCCGTGTTCCGGACGAGGATGGAACCAACTGAGACCGGCACGATCTTCTATTGGGACGGCGACGAGCTCGCCGGGGGAGCGCCCGGGGCCCGCGATCGGCTCATCGCCGAGAAGCCGGTGTGGCGATACGAGCGGGCGTGAGCCGGTGAGCCGGTGAGGGGGGGTGAACCGGTGAGCTCGTCAGCGAGCCCGGCCGTGGCGCGGTTGCTCAGGACGCGAGCAGGCGGCCCAGGTGCATGCCGACGGCGTCGGTCTCGATGAGGAAGCCGTCGTGGCCGAAGTCACTCGCGAGCACGACGGCCTTGTTCCCGTCCAGCGTGTGCGGGATGCTGCCGGCGATGCGGTGCTGGCCATCCACCGGGAACAGCCGGTCCGTGTCGATCCCGAGCACGAGCGTCGTCGCCGTCACCCGCTTGAGCGCGTCCTCGACGCCGCCGCGGTCTCGCCCGATGTCGTGCGAGTTCATCGCCTCCACGAGCGTCAGGTAGCTGTTCGCGTCGAACCGCCGGGTGAACTTGTTGCCGTGGAAGTCGAGGTAGCTCTCGACCGCATAGCGTCCGCCCTGGCCGAGCGGCGACACGTCGGACTGCCAAGACCGCTGGAACCGCTGGTTCAGCTCGATCGGGCTGCGGTAGTTGAGCAGGGCCATCCGCCGGGCCAGGGCGAGGCCGCGGTGCGGACCCTCGCCGACGGGCGCGTCGTAGTACTCGCCGCCCGCGAAGCGCGGATCCATCCGCACGGTCTCGAGCTGCACGAAGTTGAGGGCGAGCTGGTCGGCGGTCGTGATCGGGGGAGAGGACAGGATCGCCAGCCGCTCGACCCGCTCGGGGTGGCCGACGGCCCACTCCAGGGCGTGCATGCCGCCCATGGATCCGCCGATCACGGCGCCCCAGCGCTCGATGCCCAGCGCGTCCGCCAGCAGCACCTGTGCGGCGACCTGGTCGCGGATCGTGAGGTAGGGGAAGCGGGATGCCCACTCGTAGCCGTCGGGCGCGATGCTCGCGGGGCCCGTGGATCCCTGGCAGCCGCCCAGCATGTTCGGGGCGATCACGAACCACTCGTCGGTGTCGATCGCGCAGCCGGGGCCGACGATCTCGCCCCACCAGCCGCTCGTCGGGTGCCCGTGGCCGGCCTCGCCGATGACGTGGCTGTCGCCGGTGAGCGCATGCAGGATCAGGATCGCGTTGTCGCGCGCCTCGTTCAGTTCGCCCCAGGACTCGTACGCGAGCCGGATCAGCGGCAGCTCGGCCCCGCCCTCGGTGCGGAACGGCCCGAAGGCCTCGAACCGGCGATCGCCGGCGGGATCCCCGTCGCGCCAGGCTCCGGTGGAGGGAGGTCGGGCACGCAGCAGGCGGGCGTCCGCCTCCGACACGCGCGCCGAGGGCACCGTGTCCTCCGAGGTCGTCTGCCAGTCCATGGATCCATTCTCCCGGGTGCGGGCGGGGGAACGCGGAAGGTTACGGATCCGCGGGTGTCGGTGCGTGGTCGTGCTGGCCTGGTTGGTCACGTGGGCGCCAGCCCGGCCTCGGTGTGCGGCGACGCCCCCTCGCAGCCTCCACGCCCCCTCGCAGCGGCGTCCTTCGGAGGGGGCGTGGACGCTCAGAGGGGGCGTCGAGTTCGGGTCAGGCCGGTGGGCGGACGCCGAAGCCCTGCAGCCGGGCCGAGAGCGTCTCCGTGGTGCGGATGTGGCGGTCCTCCCAGCGGGCGAAGCGCCAGCCCGTGACGCCGCGGATGTCGTCCTCGCGTCTTTTTCGGCGAGCACCGCATCCTCGGTGGTGCGGTCGCCGCGGATCTCCGGATCCAGATACTTGCCCTGACCATCGAACTCGCCGAAGACCCTGTTGCGCGGGAAGCCGAAGTCGATCCAGTAGTCATCCCCCTCCGCGCCGATCACGTGCGGCTGCAGCACGAGGCCGGTGAACCCGATGCGGTGGAGCTGCAGCCGGCTGACGCTCTCTCCCGGCAGCTGAGCGCGGCCGTCCGCGAAGTCGAGGATCCAGCGTGCCTGGCGCACACCGCGGGATCGGACGGCGGCGGCGCGCAGGGACATCCGGCGATGCCAGTCGGTCGCGCGATCCGGATCCTGACGATGTCCTTCGACGGCGACGCGTCTCAGCGCGGCGTCCGCGGCGGACAGCCCCGCCTCTGGCGACGTCGTGCAGGCGAGGTCGAGCACCGTGCGCTCGAGCGAGGTGCATCGGATCCCGTCGACCTCGACGATGTCCGCGTCGTCGATCCCCACGCCGTGCTGCGCGATGCCGGCGCGTGTGCGCCCGTGCCGCGCACCGAGGATGACGGTGTGCACCTTCTTCGGGTCCAGGCGGTACAGGGGGAGGCCGAGGACGGCGGCGGCGGAGGGGCCCCAGAAGACCGGACCAGGAGGATCCGCGTTGAGGTGGGCCGCCATCACCGCGATGAGGTGGCGACCCTCATTCCAGAGATCGTCGTGCGCGGTCGGCTCGATGTAGCGATCGCGCCGCACCCGGATCAACCGGCCGGCCGAGACCAGCGAGCGGATCTGACGCTGACTGCGTCCGGTGTTCAGCAGATCCTCGCGCGTCTGCAGCAGCTCGCGCGCCTGGGCGAGGCCGATGGTCGTCTTCATCCACGTAGCCTGACGGCTGGCCCAGGCGCACGGCACGCGGTCCCCGTGATCTGTGCGGATCCCGCGCGGGCGTCAGTGTGTGTGGACCAACTGCCTCCGCACGACCCGCCCTGGCGGCGACGCCCCCTCGCAGCATCCACGCCCCCGCTGAAGTGCGTCCCTCAGAGGGGGCGTGGATGCTAGCGGGGGCACCCCGCTCAGCGGCAGATCAGGCGCGGGCGGCCTCGGAGACCTTGCGCGCGGCGGTGAGGGCCTGGTCGAGGTCGGCCTTCAGGTCCTCGATGTTCTCGAGACCCACCGAGAGACGCACGAGCCCCGGGGTGACACCCGCGGTGAGCTGCTGCTCGGGGGTGAGCTGGGCGTGCGTGGTGGAGGCGGGGTGGATGACCAGCGAGCGCACGTCACCGATGTTGGCGAGGTGGCTGAACAGGGACAGGCTGTTCACGAACTCACGGCCGGCGTCCACGCCGCCCTTCAGCTCGAACGACAGCACGGCGCCGACGCCCTTGGGGGCGTAGGTGTTCGCGGCGGCGTACCAGGGCGAGGTGGGAAGCCCCGAGTAGTTGACGGTGGCGACGTCGTCGCGCCCGTCCAGCCACTCGGCGATGTCCTGCGCGTTCTGCACGTGGCGCTCGATGCGCAGCGACAGCGTCTCGATGCCCTGGATGAGGTTCCAGGCGCTCTGCGGGGCGATCGCCGAGCCGAGGTCGCGGAGCAGCTGCACGCGCGCCTTGATGATGTAGGCGAGGCCGTCGCCGACCGCGGCGGTGTAGCTGGCGCCGTGGTAGGACGGGTCCGGCTCGGTGAGACCGGGGAACTTCTCCACGTTCTGCGACCACGCGAAGGATCCGCCGTCGATGATCGCGCCGCCGATCGTGGTGCCGTGGCCGCCGAGGAACTTGGTGACGGAGTGCACGACGATGTCCGCACCGTGCTCGAACGGACGGATCAGGTACGGGGTCGCGATCGTGTTGTCGACGATGAGCGGCACGCCCGCCTCGTGCGCAGCGTCGGCGACGCCCTTGATGTCGAGGACATTGATCTGCGGGTTGCCGATGGTCTCTGCGAAGAACAGCTTGGTGTTCGGGCGGACCGCGCGGCGCCACTCCTCGATGTCGTCCTGGTTCTCGACGAACGAGACCTCGATGCCGAGCTTGGCGAGCGTGTACTTGAAGAGGTTGTAGGTGCCGCCGTAGATCGAGGAGCTCGAGACGAAGTGGTCCCCGGCCTGGGCGATGTTGAGGATCGCGAACGTCGACGCGGCCTGTCCTGAGGCGAGCACGAGCGCGCCGGTGCCGCCCTCGAGCGCCGCGAGGCGCTGCTCGAGCACGTCCTGCGTCGGGTTCTGGATCCGGGTGTAGATGTTGCCGAACTCGGCCAGGGCGAAGAGGTTCGCCGCGTGGTCCGCGTTGTCGAACACGTACGACGTGGTCTGGTAGATCGGCGTCGCGCGGGCCTTCGTGACGGGGTCGGGCGCGGCGCCCGAGTGGATCTGCTTGGTCTCGAAGCGCCAGTTCTCCGCAGCGGTCATGATGTCTCCTTCATGGATGCGCGACACCGGAACCGCGTCGCAGGGCAGGTGGGCCGTGGTTCCTCGACAGGGGCGAGGACCGGTGGCGTTGCATCGAGAGTACGAACTGGCGGGTGCTGTCAACAAGGCGCGAGAAATGTGACGTAACACGCCCGAGCCGCGGAATCGCGCGGATCGGCCGGGACGATCGGGCCGGATTGCTCGTCGAAGCGCGCTCGCGGATCCCGTAGCGTTGTCGCATGGTGAACAGCGTGACGAACGACGGTCCCCAGAACAGCAGACGCGCGGTCGTGACCGGCGCGAGCACCGGGATCGGCGAGGCGACGGTACGAGTGCTCAGGGCGACCGGCTGGGACGTCGTAGGCGTGGCACGCCGCGAGGACCGTCTGCAGGCGCTCGCCGCGGAGACCGGATCCACCGCTTATGCGGCCGACCTCACGGATGCCGACCAGATCGCCGGACTCGCGGAGCACCTCTCGCAGACCGGTCCGCTGCACGCGGTGGTTCACGTCGCCGGCGGGGCGCGCGGCACGGAGCGGGTCGAGGACGGATCCGCGGAGAAGTGGCGGTGGATGTTCGAAGCGAACGTGCTCGCCGTGCAGCAGCTCACGGCCGCGCTGCTGCCGCAGCTGCGTGTCGCCGCGGGGAACGGCGGCCACGCGGACCTGCTGTTCCTCACCTCGACCGCCGCACGTCAGTCCTACCCTGGCGGATCCGGCTACAACGCCGCCAAGGCGGCGGAGTCGATGATCCCGCAGGTGCTGCGTCAGGAACTGAACGGCGAGCCGATCCGGGTGACCGAGATCGCGCCAGGCCTCGTGCACACCGAGGAGTTCACCCTGCGCCGGCTCGGCGGGGACGCGGTCGCCGCCGAGGCGGTCTACTCGGGCGTCGAGGCGCCGCTGGTCGCGGAGGACGTCGCCGACGTGATCGCCTACGCCCTGAACGCACCGGGTCATGTGAACCTCGATCTCGTCGTGATCCGCCCCGTGGCGCAGGCCGCCGCGCACCTGCTCGCACGAGGGCCGCTGCGCCCGCGAGGAGAGGACTGACCGTGGGCGTGCATCTGGTCGGAGGCGGGTTCGGTCGCGCCGCGTACGCGCCGTTCACGGCGGAGGCGACGGCGCTCGCCGTGGCTGCCGGACGCGAGCGACCGTCCGTCGTGGTGGTGACCGTGCGGGAGGACGCTTCGACGAAGCATGCGGGCGACCTCCTTGACGCGCTCACCGCCGACGGGGCGACGCCGATCGACGCCACGGTCGTGACCGTGGGGTTGAGCGACGTCGTGGATCCCGGTGTGTTCGACGGCGTCGACGCGATCGTCATCGGCGGGGGCCTGACTCCCGCCTATCACGCAGCCCTCGAGGCCGGATACGACGTCATCCGCACCGCGGTGCAGGCCGGCACTCCGTATCTCGGGTTCTCGGCCGGCGCGATGATCGCCGCCGAGCGCGCGATCCTGGGCGGCTGGCGGATCGGCGAGGTCGCGATCGCCCCCGAGGAGACCGCGGAGGACCTCGACGAGATCACGGTCGTCTCCGGGATCGGTCTGGTCGACGTGGCGATCGACGTGCACGTCGCGCAGTGGGGCACGCTCAGCCGCCTGATCGCCGCCACCGAGGCGGGTGCGATCGACGGCGGGCTCGGGATCGACGAGAGCACCGTGCTCATCGCAGACGCCGAGGGTCTGCGGATCGCCGGCGAGGGCAGCGTCTGGCGCGTGTTCGCGGGATCCGAGGGCGTGACCGTCTCGAGCGACCGGGCGGTGCTCTGATGCCGAAGTCGCTGGCCGAACTCGCCGCGGACGGCCGGCTCGACGAGGGCTGGGCCGAGGCGCTCGCCCCCGTCGCCCCGCTCGTGGCAGAACTCGGCGACCGGTTGCGTGCGGAGACCGCGGCGGGACGGGGCTATCTGCCCGCCGGCGAGAACGTGCTGCGCGCCTTCTCCCGCCCGCTCGCGGACGTCAAGGTCCTCATCGTCGGGCAGGATCCGTATCCCACCCCGGGGCATCCGATCGGGCTGTCCTTCGCGGTGGACCAGGCCGTGCGCCCGCTGCCGCGCAGCCTCGGCAACATCTACCGCGAGCTCGAGACGGACCTCGGCATCGCGCCCGCTCCGCACGGCGACCTCTCGGCATGGAGCGACCAGGGGGTCATGCTGCTGAACAGGGTGCTCACGGTGCGTCCAGGCACGCCAGCCTCGCACCGCGGGTGGGGCTGGGAGAAGGTCACCGAGCTCGCGATCCGCGCCCTCGTCGCACGGGACGTCCCGCTCGTCGCGGTGCTGTGGGGCCGCGACGCCGAGGGCCTTCGGCCCATGCTGGGCGCGACCCCGGTCGTCGCGTCCGCGCATCCGTCGCCGCTCTCGGCGAGCCGCGGTTTCTTCGGATCCCGGCCGTTCTCCCGTGTCAACGCGCTGCTCGAGGAGCAGGGCGCCAGCCCCGTCGACTGGAGGATCGCATGAGCGAAACCCCGATCCTCCCGCAGGCGGCCGAGGCGGTGTCGCCCGCACCCGCCCCGCGGATCCGTGCGGCGCAGGCGGAGGACCTCGCCTCCATCCGGGACATCTACAACCACTACGTGCGCACCAGCACCGTCACCTTCGACGAGGAGGAGACCGAGCTCGCGGTCTGGGAGCACAAGCACGAGCTGCTCGCATCGACCGGGCTGCCCTTCCTCGTGGCGGCGGATGCCGGCGGCGCCGTGCTCGGCTTCGCGTACGCGCAGCACTGGCGGGCGAAGTCCGCCTATCGGTTCAGCGCGGAGAACACGATCTACCTGAGCCCCGACGCCGCGGGGCGCGGACTCGGGAAGGCCTTGCTGGAGGCGCTGCTGGACGCATCGGAGAAGGCGGGGCTGCACGAGCTCATCGCCGTCATCGAGCCGACGGCGGCGGGAGCATCGATCGCCCTGCACCGCCGGTACGGCTTCGTCGATGCGGGGCACCTGAAGGGCGTCGGCGTGAAGTTCGGCCGCACCCTGGACGTGCTGTTCCTGCAGAAGTCCCTCTAATGCTCAGCGCCCCGGGATGACCGGGATCGCCGCGAGAAGCCGCTTCGTGTAGTCCTGCTCCGGGCGGTGCAGCACGCGCGCGGTGGAGCCGTGCTCGACGATGCGTCCGTCCTTCATCACGGCGACGTCGTCGCACAGGTTCTGCACCACGCCGATGTCGTGCGACACGAGCACGAGCGTCATACCGTCGCGGCTGAGCGCTCGCAGCAGATCGAGGATCTGCGCCCGCACGGTGACGTCCAGCGCCGACAGCGGCTCGTCGCCGATGAGGATCCTCGGACGGTGTGCGATCGCCCTGGCCAGTGCAACGCGTTGACGCTGACCGCCGGAGAATTCGTGCGGGTAGCGCGACACCGCCTCGGGATCCAGGCCGACCTGGGCGAGCACCTCTGCGACCCTGGCGCGGTGATCACCGTCGATATCGAGCGCGCGCAGGGGCTCCGACACGATCCGGCCGACCGACTGCCGTGGATCCAGCGAGGCGTACGGATCCTGGAAGACGAGGCCCGTCTCGCGGCGCAGCCAGTGCAGCGCCCGCGCCGAGGCTGTCGCGTCCACCGGGCGCCCGTCGACCTGGACGGTGCCGGCGGTCGGGCGGTCGAGTCCGAGCAGCAGCCGGATCAGGGTGGATTTGCCGGATCCGGACTCGCCGATGATGCCCAGCGCGCGCCCGGCGGTGACGTCCAGGTCCACGCCATCCAGAGCGACGGTGCGGGCGCGCCGGGCGCCCTTCGACAGACTCGCAGACCGCGAGCGGAGGTACTCGCGACGCAGCCCGCGGGCACGGATCAGCGGGTTCTCGTTCATCCCTCGTCCTCCCCGCGCCACAGGGTCGCGGTCGCGTCGCGCAGCAGGCCCTGCGTGATCGGCGACGCCGGCGCGGTCAGCAGCGTCTCGAGCGGCCCTGACTCGACGACCCTGCCGTCGGCGAGCACCACGGCGTGCGTGGCGACCTGAGCGAGCACGGCGAGGTCGTGTGTGATGAACACGAGCGACATCCCGTCCGACTCCACGAGCGAGAGCAGCAGGGCGAGCACGCCCGCCTGGATCGTGACGTCGAGGGCGGTGGTGGGCTCGTCCGCGACGAGCAGGCGGGGACGAGCGGCGAGAGCGATCGCGATCGCGGCGCGCTGGCGCTGACCGCCGCTCAACTGATGCGGGTAGCGGTCCACGATGCGCTCGGGATCAGGCAGCGCGACGCGGGCCGCCTCGGCGACAGTGCGGACGCGGAGCGCGCGCCGGTCGATGCGCTCGTGGATCCGGATGGTCTCGGCGATCTGGCGGCCGATCGTGCGGATCGGGTTGAGCGCCGTCCGCGGCTCCTGGAAGACCATGCCGATCTCGTCGCCGCGGAACTCGGCGAGCTCGCGGTCCGGAAGGTCGAGGATCTCACGGCCGTTCCAGCGCACGCTTCCCGAGGCGGACGCGCCGTCCGGCAGCAGCCCCATGAGCGCGAGTGCCGTGAGCGACTTGCCGGATCCGGACTCGCCGATGAGGCCGACGCGCGCGCCGTCGGGCACGGCGAAGGAGACGCCGTCCACGACCCTGCGGCCGTCGATCTCGATGACGAGGTCGGTCACCTCGAGCCTCATGCGGTCACCTCCGGCAGGCGGGGCACGCCGGCGCGCGCCCGACTCGACGGACGCCGTCCGGTGCGCAGCGTGGGATCGGTCGCATCCCGCAACGCGTCGCCGAGCAGGTTGAACGCGAGCACCGTGATCGTGATCGCGAGCCCCGGCCACACGACGGTGAGCGGGTGGATCTGGATGTAGCGCTGCAGGTCGGCCAGCAGGATCCCCCAGGACGGGTCGACGACCGACGCGCCGAAACCGAGATACGACAGGCCGGCCTCGGCGAGGACGGCCGTGGCCATGGCCCAGCTCAGTTGCACGATGAACACCGTGGCGATGTTGGGCAGCAGGTGCTGCACGAGGTTCTGCAGGGGGCTCAGCCCCGACGCCTTCCCGGCGATCACGAAGTCGCTGTGCTGCACGCGGCGCAGCTCGGGGCGGGTGACCCTGGCGACGTTCACGCCGAAGCCGATGCCCACCGCCCACACCACGACCCAGAGGGATCCGCCGTGCACCGTGGAGATGAGCATGGCGATGATGAGCACGGGGAAGGCGATGAGGACGTCGACGAGCACCGCCACGGTCTCGCGTACCCAGCGCGCCGTGAGCGCGCCGAGGGCGCCGAGAGCGAGCCCGATCAGCGTGGCGATCACGCCCGCGCCGACCGCCACGAGCACGGTCGTGCGGGATCCGGCCATGATCAGGCTCAGGATGTCCCGGCCGGTGAGGTCGGTGCCGAGTAGATGCGGCCAACCCGGGGGCAGCCAGCGCGATGCCACGTCGGTGGCGCGCGGGTCGAACGGCGTCCAGAACAGCGACACCAGAGCGGTGGCGAGGATCGCGGCCACCACGATGAGCCCGAACATCCCGGAGGCGGAGGAGAGGAGGCGGCGGAGCCCGTTCGGCCGGCGTCCGGTGCTTTCGAAGGGCGGAGTCCGAGTCATTCGTCGGCCTCCCGCTGCCGGGGGTCGAGCGCGCGGTGCACGAGGTCGACGACGAAGCCGATGATGAGCACCATGCCCGTGAGTACGAGCAGCTCGCCCTGCACCTTCACGAGGTCGCGCGTGCCGACGTCGGCGACGAGCATGCGCCCGATCCCCGGCAGCGTGAACAGCTGCTCCACGACCACGGATCCGACGATGATCCCCGCGACCTGGATGCCGAGGACGGTGATGATCGAGAGGCCGACGGCCGGGAGCCCGTGCTGGATCAGGGCGCGGTTGCGGGTGAGGCCCTTCGCTGCGGCCGTGCGCACGAAGTCCTGCGATGCGGCCTGCAGGGTCGCGCTGCGCACGAAGCGCAGCAGCAGGGCGCCCTCGATCGCGCCGATCGTGAGCGCGGGCAGGATCAGCGACTGCAGCGCGGCGCCCGGATCCGCCCAGCCCCCGCGGGGGAAGCCCTGCGCCGGCAGCCAGCCCAGCCAGACCGCGAACACGACGACGAGCATCATGCCAGCCCAGACGACGGGGATGGCGGCGATCGCCTGCGCCGCGGTGTTCAGCGCGGTGCCGGCCGCACGTCCCCGCAGCATGGCGGATCCGATGCCCAGGGGCACGGCGATCACCAGTGCGACGAGCAGCGACAGCGTCGCGAGCGGCACCGTCACCTGAGCCTTCTGTGCGAGCTCGGCGGCGACCGAGGCGCCGTTCAGCTGCGACGTGCCGAGGTCGCCGCGCAGCACGCCCCCGATCCAGCCCAGGTACTGCAGCACGAGCGGCTGATCCAGCCCCAGAGCGGTGCGGATCGCGGCGACCTGCGCCGGGGTCGCCTTGTCGCCCGCGAGCAGCTGCGCCACGTCGCCGGGGAACACCCGCAGCGCGAGGAAGATCAGTGCGCTCGCGACGAGGAGCCCCGCGATGAGCAGGGCTCCTCGGGTGAGCGCATAGCGGAGCACAGAGCAGACCGCTATTTCGAGACGGTCACGCCGCGCAGGTCGAGCCGCGAGTTGATCGAGTCCTTCGGGAAGCCGTTCACGCCCGCGCGCACCGCGGTCAGCGTCTGATCCTCGTACAGCCAGTCCGCGGCGTCGTCCTTCGCGACGATCTCCGCCGCCTGGGAGAGCAGGTCGGCCGACTTCTTCGCGTCCAGTTCGGTCTGCGACTGGGTGTAGAGCTTCTGCACCTCGGGGTTGTTGTAGCCGAAGTAGTAGTCCGGGTTGGCGAAGTTGCCGAAATCGCGCGGCTCGACGTGCAGCACGAAGCTGAGGTCGTAATCGTGCTTCGTGTAGACCGTGTCGAGCCAGGCGGGGAACTCGACGGAGTTCACCTTCAGGGTCACGCCCACCTTCTTGAAGTCGCTCGTGAGCAGCTGCGGCACCGTGGTGCCGTAGAACGAGGGGATCGTGAGCGTGAGGGACAGGTTCTCCTGGCCGGCCTCCTTGAGCAGCGTCTTGGCCTTCTCCGGGTCGTAGGGCGCGGTGCTCGAGAGGTCCTTGTAGCCGGGGTCGAGCTGCGGGATCGGGCCGTACAGCGTGGCGCCGACGCCGCGGGCCTCGATKATCGCCTTGTGGTCGATCGCCAGGCGCAGCGCCTCGCGGACGCGCTGGTCGTTCAGGGGCGCCTTGGCGTTGTTGAACGCGAGCGTGCCCTTATCGGTGGTCCGGCCCTTCGTGATGGTGAATTTCCCATCGAGCTGCGGGGCGAGGTTCGCGTCCACCGCGGTGAGCACGTCGAGCGTGCCGCTCTGCGCGGCGTTCACCCCTGCGGTGAAGTCGGGGATGTAGTCGAACACGATACTCTTCACGCCCGCCTTCGTCCCCCAGTACTTGTCGTTGCGGGCGAAGGAGAGCGAGTCTCCCTTCTTCCACTGCGTGAGGGTGAACGGGCCGGTGCCGTTCTCGGCGGCCTGAAGATCGGTCGTATCGCCCTTCTGGAAGACGAGCCCCGCCGTGCCGGTGAGGCTGAACAGGAAGTTCTGGCTCGGTTGGGCGAGCGTGATCACGACCGTCTTGTCGTCCTTGGCCGTGATCGAGGCGACGCCGGCGAGGTCGGCGTGGCCCTGCACGGTCTTGTCGTCCTTGGCGGTCTGCAGCGAGGCGACGACGTCGGCCGAGGTGAGCTTCGCGCCGCTGTGGAACGTGATGCCGTCGTTGAGCACGAACGTGTACGTGAGCCCATCCGACGAGATCTCGTGGCTCTTCGCGATCCGGTCGATGATCTTGTTGTCCTGCGTGCGGCTGACCAGTCCCTCGTAGATGTTGTCGACGAGCACCTGCTCGAGGGCTGCGCCGCTCGTGTGCCGGATGTCGAGGCTCGACGGCTCCAGCACGAGTCCCACGGTGAGGGCCGCGTTCGCGTCGGCGGCACCCGCGGCGCTGCTTCCCGAGGGGGCGGGGGAGCCGGTGCAGGCGGACAGCATCAGCGCGGCGGCCGTCAATCCGGTGAGCAGGGCGACGGCGGCGCGGCGCGGCGCGCGGGGCCGGCGCGGGGCGAGGGCGGCGCGGGTGCGGTGCATGCGGGGGATCCTCTCGGGCGGTGCTGTGGGTGCGGTGCTGTAGGTGCGGTGCGGGTCGTGCTGTGCGGTCKAGCCTAGGGCTGCGCCTCACCGCGGAGTGCGGATGGTGAGACGCGGCGTCACATTTCGTGAGACCTGAGACCGGTCAGGAGCCGGTGCTGTCCGCGGCGGTGCGGATGATCTCGGCGAGGGCGGCGGGTGCCGTCTCCTGCAGGTTATGGCTCCCTTCGAGGTGCAGCACGCGTGCGCCGGGGACGCGGGTGCGGAACTCCTGCTCTGCGGCGTCCGAGACGAATCCGTGTGCGGCGCGGACCAGGGTCAGCGGGGCGGAGACGGCGTCGAGGTCCGCCCAGCCGTGCTCGCCGAGGATCGTCGGCACCGGCGCGGCGGGCGTGGCGGAGGATTCGGACGCGGCGGGCGGCGCGTCCAGCAGCTGCGCAGCGATGTGCGCGAAGTGATGCTTCCACTCCACCCGGCCGTCCGCCCGTACGCGCGTGTTGAGGAACACGCCCCGGGCGGTGTCCTCGCGGGATCCGCCGAAGCCGAACTGCTGCGCGCGATCCACGAGCTCATCGCGGCTGGCGGCGTCGACGACGCGGTAGAACTCGCGCAGGGCCGCGGGGCCGACGCTCTGGTCGACGCCGGGAGTGATGTCGACGACGAGGAGTTCGCGGACGAGTTCGGGGGCGCGGGCGGCGACGGCCGCGGCGGTGAGCCCGCCGAGGGACTGCCCGACCAGCACCTGCGGGCGGTCCGTCCATGCGTGCAGAGCCTCGATCACGTCGGCGGCGAGGCTGCGGCCGGTGTAGTCGGCGTCGCCTCGCCAGGAGGAGTCGCCGTGGCCGGCGAGGTCGATCGCGAGCGCGGGCCGCCCCAGGGCGAGCACCGTGGTGTCCCACGTGTGCGCGTTGAGTCCAGCCCCGTGCAGCAGGGTGACCTCGACGGGCCCGTCGCCGAAGCGCAGCGCGCTCAGCGTGCGGCCGTCGGGGAGGGGCAGGGTCAGACGCCCGGCGGGCGGAACCTCGGCTCCGAGTGCGCGGGCCTGACCGGCGAGGAAGGAGAACTCTGTGATCTCTTCTGGTGCGACGTGGGACACGTCCTCATTGTGCTCCTGTGCAGCCGCCGGTGCGAAACAAGGGATCAGTGCGCTCAGCAAAAATGCGCGAATTGTGGTGAATATGCGCGTATCTGCGGTGATCTATCAAGCGTAATGATCCGACACGATCGGCGAGTCCGGCCGATGCGTCCGGATCCGGATCAGAACGCGCTCAGCCCTGTGAGCGCCCGACCGATCACGAGTTGGTGGATCTCATCGGTGCCCTCGTAGGTGCGGACGGACTCCAGGTTGGCTGCATGGCGCATCACCGGGTAGGCGTTGGTGATGCCGTCGCCGGCCAGGATCGAGCGGGCCTGATGCGCGATCTCGAGGGCTTCGCGGACGCTGTTCAGTTTGCCGACCGAGATCTGCGCGGGAGTCAGCGCACCGCGTTCTTTGAGTCGCCCGAGATGCAGCGCCAGCAGGATCCCCTTCTCGACCTCGACGAGCATGTCGGCGAGCTTCGCCTGCGTGAGCTGGTTGGCGCCGATCGGCTTGCCGAAGACCTCCCGGCTCGTCGCACGCTCCAGCGCGGCCTCGAGGCAGCTGCGCGCCGCGCCCATCGCTCCCCAGATGATGCCGTACCTCGCCTCGTTCAGGCAGCCGAACGGCCCGGACAGGCCCTCGGCTCCGGGGAGGATCGCATCCACGGGGAGCCGGACGCCGTCGAGCGCGACATCGCACTGCACCGAGGCGCGCATCGACAGCTTGCCGGTGATCGGGGTCGCCGTGAAACCAGGAGTGTTGGTCGGCACGAGGAAGCCCCTGACCGACCGGCCGCCCTCACCGAGGGCTGGATCGTCCACGCGCGCCCAGACGACGGCGACATCGGCGAGCGAGGCGAGCCCGATCCAGCGTTTGGCGCCATCGATCACCCAGTCATCGCCGTCCCGGCGAGCCGTGGTCGTCATGGCGGCCGGATCGCTGCCGCCCTGCGGCTCGGTGAGCGCGAAGCAGCCGACCGCGTCCCCCGTCGCCATGCGCGGCAGCCACGTCTGCTTCTGGTCCTCGGAGCCGTACTTCGCGATCGCGCTCATCGCGAGCGATCCCTGCACCGAGACGAAGGTGCGCCAGCCGCTGTCCGCGGCCTCCAGCTCGAGACAGGCGAGACCGTACGAGACGGCCCCGGCTCCCGCGCAGCCGTAGCCGGTCAGATGCATGCCGAGGAAGCCGGCGGCGCCGAGCTCGGTGATGAGTTCGCGGCGGAAGTGTGCGTTCTCGAAATCCTCGTCGATGACCGGCAGGATGCTCTCCTGGGCGAAGGTGCGTGCGCGCTGCTGCCAGTCGCGCTCCTCGAGCGTGAGCAGGGCGTCGAGGTCGAACACGGCATCGATGCGGGGAGCGGTCGTCATCTCAGGTCCTTTCGGTGCGCCAGGCGGCGGACGGAGAGTCGTTCAGTGCGGGCGGCGGCGTGCGGTAGGCCGCGGGGGCATCCCAGAGCCGGATCGGATTCGCGATCGTGCGGGAGGGTCCGAGCTGGACCACGGGGTCGAGGTCCAGCTCTTCGGCGAAGGCGATCGCCTCCGCGACGTCGTGGACCAGGCCGGCGGGGATCCGCGCTGCGCGGAGCACGTCGACCCAGTGCGCGGCTTCGGCATCTGCGAGCTCGTGCTCGATCAGCGTCGTGAGGGCGTCGCGGTGCGTGACACGGTCGGCGTTGCGGACGAAGCGCGGGTCCGCGGCGAGCGACGGCTGTCCCAGCGCCTCGGCCAGCGCGCGGAACTGCTTGTCGTTGCCGACGGCGATGACGAGCTCCCGGTCGGCCGCGCGGAACAGGGCATAAGGGGCGATCGAGGGATGCTCATTGCCCAGACGGCGGGGCGGGATCCCGGTGGCGAGGGTCGAGGCGGCCTGGTTCGTCAGAGCGGACAGGAGGCTCTGCAGCAGGGAGACCTCGACCCGCTGGCCGAGGCCGGTGCGGTCGCGCTCGCGCAGGGCGAGCAGGATCCCGGTCACCGCGTTCTGCCCGCACAGCACATCGACGAGGGCGACGCCGGCCTTCGCCGCGGTCCCCTCTGGATCACCCGTGATGGACATGAGGCCGCCGACGGCCTGCACGAGGAGGTCGTAGCCGGCGAGGGAGGCGCCGGGGCCGTCCCCGAAACCCGTGATGGAGCAGTAGACGACGCCGGGGTTCACGGCATGGACGGCGGCGTAGTCCAGTCCGAAGCGCTCCATGACACCCGGGCGGAAGTTCTCGATGACCACGTC
This sequence comes from Microbacterium sp. 05N427, assembly GCF_056397105.1. NCBI lineage: Bacteria > Bacillati > Actinomycetota > Actinomycetes > Micrococcales > Microbacteriaceae > Microbacterium > Microbacterium sp. 05N427. The sequence continues at coordinate 25,866 of NZ_JBFTMT010000005.1, read as the reverse complement.
CGCGGTGCCGGCGAGCCGCACCGCCTGCGCACGGTCGGCCTCGACCGTCAGATCGAGCGCGACGGAGCGCTTGTTGCGATTGACGCTGCCGAAGTAGGTCGACGTGCCGTCCGCGTCGACGGGCGGAAGCCAATGGCGCGTGTCGTCGCCGTCCGGCGGCTCGATCTTCAGCACGTCGGCGCCGAAATCGGCGAGCGTCATGGTCGCATAAGGTCCGGCGAGCACCCGGGAGAAGTCCGCCACGCGCACGCCGTCGAGCACGCCGCGCCGCTCGCTCTCCCCGCTCATCCCGCCAGCCCCTTCGCTCGCCCGCACACCGTGTCCCACTTCTGGCCCCACCGTGTCCCACTTTTGGCTGCGAAACCGGTGCCGGAGCAGCCAGAACTGGGACATGGTCTCGCCGGCCGTGCGGGATCGCTCTCATCCTACGGAGGGCCGTGCGGGCCGGGTACGCCCTAGGCTTGATGGGAGGCGCGGGTGGCGCACGGTGAGGAGGCACACATGATCCTGCTCGATGTGCCCGGCATCACGAACCTGCGCGATGTCGGCGGCATGCCCGCCGGCGCCTCCCGGATCCGCGAGGGCGTTCTGTTCCGCTCCGGCAACCTCGCGCACGTCGGAGCCGATGCGCGCTCGTTCCTGACCGAGCGGATCGCGCGTGTCGTGGATCTCCGTGACGACAGCGAGGCGAGCGCCGAGCCCTGCGCACTGCCCGGGTTGCGCATCGACCGTATCCCGCTCTTCGCGGGCTCTGTCGCCTCCTTCCTGATGGGCGATGTCAGTCTCCCCGGCCTCTACCGGCGCATCGTCGACGACGGTGCGGACCGCATCGTGCAGGTCGTCCGAATCCTGTCGGCGGGGGAGCCCACGCTCGTGCACTGCACGCTCGGCAAGGACCGCACGGGCGTGAGCGTCGCACTCGCGCTCGCCGCCGTCGGCGCCGATCGCGAGGCGATCGTGGAGGATTACGCGCTGACCGCCTCGCAGCTTCCGGAGTCCCGCAACAGGGCGATCGCGAAATGGCTCGAGGAGCGTCTGCCGATCGCGCACGACGCGATCGCGGTCGCCACGCAGTCGCCGGCGCCGGTCATGCGAGAYCTGCTGAAGGGCATCGACGAGCAGCACGGATCGGCGGCGGACTATCTGCTCGCGTCCGGGTTGACCCGTGCAGAGCTGGACGCGCTCGGGGCGGCGCTGGTCGGCTAGCCGCGTGGCCGCCGCATCGGGGCCGCGGAGGTAGGTTAGGCAACCCTTCATCCGGTGATATCGTAGAGGCATCATGACCACTGCGATCCGTACCACCGCACGCGCCGAGCGCCGTGCGCTGCGTCGCTCCACGAAGGCCCAGCATCTGATCGTCGCCGACGAGGGATCCCTGGCCGAGCTGGAGGCGGAACTCTCGACGCTGCCGTTGTGCGCGACGGGACGGGTGTTCATCGAGGTTCCCGACGCGGAGTCGATCTCCGCGGTCACGGTCCCGCCGCGGATGACCGTCACCTGGCTGCCGCGCGCCACGCGCTCCGGCGCCCCGGGCACCGCCCGCCGGTGTACTCAGGGCACGGCCGCTTCGCGCGCCGCGATCGCCTGGGCCGACGAGATGCTGTGCGATGGCGCGGAGGAGCACACCACGGTGACGCTGCTCGGAAGTTTCCTCGGCACCGCCGACATCGCGGAGCACCTCACGGAACGGCTCGGCATGGATCCCGCGCGGATCACCGCGCCGGAGCGCTTCCGGCTGCTCTGAGTCCCGCACCGGACCCTTCGACAGGGACCGGGACCGGATCCGGCCCTTCGACAGCCTCAGGGACCGACCGGATCGGGGACCGGAGGCTCAGCGACGCGGCAGGTAGTGCCCGTCTTCGAGACCGGCCTCGATCTCGAAGCGGTTGCGCAGCGGATCCCGCCCGGCGAGCAGGTACAGGAACGGCATCAGAAGGCCGTAGCGCAGCCACTGCGCCTTGTGCACGGCCTCGTGCCGCAGGACGCGGTCGTCGGGAACCGTGTCGCCGGTGAGGTAGCAGCCCGCGACGCAGACACCGCCGCGCGCGAAGGTCCACTCCGGCATTCCGCGGAAGATCCACAGCCCCTCGCGGCGCTCGATCTCGCCGGTGCTCCAGAGCCCGCCCCAGATCCAGCCCACGGCCATGCCCCAGGCGTAGCCGAGGCGGCTGATCGGGGAGCGCAGCAGCACGGAGGGCAGACGCAGGTCCCGCCGTCGCCCGCGCTCCAGCACCTCGGCGGCCTCGGCCTCGATCGCGGCGATGCGGGCGGCGTCGCCCGCCGTCACGCGAGAGCGCCGATCAGGCGCAGGATCGCGCCCAGGTCCTGGACTGCATCTCCGGGGGAGCGTGGAGCGAAGCCCGCGATGGTCGCTCCCGCGAGCGGCAGCTGCTCGCGCAGCGCCCTCACGGCGGCGACGATGTCGGCCGTGCGCAGGCCGAACGGCACCGCGGAGGAGACGCCGGCGAGCTCGGACGGATCCAGCACGTCGACATCGATGTGCACGTACACGCGGGATGCCCCGGTGGCGGCCACCGCCGCCGCGAGAGCCCGCGCGTCTTCGACATCATCGAGCCGAACGATCCCGGACGTCGCGAGATAGGCGCTCTCCGCGTCGTCCTCGGCCCGTGCGCCCACCAGCACCGTGCGCTCAGGGGTGAGCCCCGAGGGGCCGTCGATCGGGAACGAGTCGTGGCCGAGCAGTGCGCGCAGAGCCATGCCCGCGTAAGCGCCGGAGGCCGAGGACTCGGGGGTGTGCAGATCGGGGTGCGCGTCGAACCAGACGATCGCGACGTCGTGCAGTGCGCCGGGGAGGGCGGCGACTGCGGCGACGCTGACGCCGCAGTCACCGCCCACCACGAGCGTGGGTTCGGCATGCGCCGTGATCGCTTCCTCGATGAGCTCCCTCGTCCGGCGCAGGCTGCTGAGCCTGTGCACGCCCGTGCCCTCGGCATCGCCGGCTTCGAGCGGGACCTCCAGCACCGTCGTACGCGCGCTGGGGAGGTCGCCGGCGATCGCCGAGGCCCCCTCGGTGAGCAGCATCGCCCGCGGGGCAGGGGAGCCCTGCCATTGCGGGACGACGAGGAAGCGGGTCATCTCAGCCCTCGAGTGCTTCCTGCGGCTTGGTCGCGCCTGCCTTGAGCTCCGCGAGACGGGCCTCGACCTCGGTCAGCTGGYCGATGTCCTCGAGGCTCTCGAACTGCGCGTCCAGGCTGGACGCGGCGAGCTCCGCCTTGCCCTGGGCCAGCGCCTCCTGACGGCGGACCTTGTCCTCGAACCGGCCCAGCTCGCTGGTGGGGTCGAGCACGTTGATCGACGAGACCGCGTCCTGCACCTTGGTCTGCGCCTCGGCGACCTTGGCGCGGGCGAGCAGTTCGCTGCGCTTGTTCTTCAGCTCGACGAGCTTGTCCTTCATGCCGTTCAGGCCGGACTTGAGCTTGTCGACGATCTCGGTCTGGGCCGCGATCTGCGGTTCGGCCGTCCGCGCCTCCTGCTCGGAGCTGATCTGACGCTGCAGAGCGACCTTCGCGAGGTTGTCGAACTTGTCGGCGTCGGGGGTGTTGCCCGCCCCGCGCAGGTCGTCGGCCTTGCGGCTGGCAGCGAGGGCCTTGTTGCCCCACTCCGCGGCGGACTGCACGTCCTCCTGGTGATCGCGCTCGAGCAGGCGCAGGTTGCCGATCGTCTCAGCGATGGCCGACTCGGCGTCCGCGACGTTGTTGGTGTAGTCGCGGACCAACTGATCGATCATCTTCTGCGGGTCCTCCGCGGAATCGATGAGCGAGTTGATGTTGGCCTTCACCAGGGTGGAGATGCGGCCGAAGATGGACTGCTTGGTCATGGGATGTCCTTTCCAGATTTCCGGTCGATGGGGTCGTGCACGTCAAGAGAAGCTGCGAGTCCAGGTGTCAGAAGCGGCCGCCGGATCCGGCGCGGCCTCCGCCGCCGAAGCTCGAGGGGCTGAACCCGCCGCCTCCGCCGCTGGAGCGCCACCCGCCGCCGCCTCCGCCGCCCCAGCCTCCGCTGGAGCGCCCGCCGCCGCCGGACAGGATGCCGCCGATGATGCCGCCGAGGATCGCATCGCCCATACCGCTGCGGTTTCCGCCGCCCCCGCCGCCGCCGAAGCCGCCGCCATTGCCCCAGGAGTCGATGGAGCCTGCGGCGAGCTGGGTGGCCTCTCGGGCGAGGGCGATCGCGCGCTGCGCGTGCTGCAGCGCCGTGTTCGGATCCGCGACACGCGCGGCCTCGGCCTGGTCGTACTCCGCGGACGCCTGTGCCGCCCTGGTGCGCGCGTCGGGGCCGATCGCCCCGCGATGCGTGGTGATGTAGCTGTTGGCCGTGGAGATCTCCGCGCGGGCCTGTGTGAGCGTCTGCTCCAGCACCTGCTGGGCGCGCTCGGCCTGCTGCTGAGCGTTGCGGATCGCGTCCACGGTGCTGTCGATGCGGGTGTTGGCCGCGGTCAGCGACTCCAGCACGGCCTGCGGGCGGCGTCCGGTGCCGGTGGCGTCGGTACGGGCTTGGTCCAGTGCCGTGCGGGTCGCCGCGACCGCGGCGTTCAGCTCGGGGGATGGCGGAAGCGCAGCGGCTCCCGCGAGGTCCTGTTCGAGATTCGCGATGAGCGCCTGCGCCTGCGTCTCCGTCGAGCCGAGGTCGGCCCGCAGCGTCGTGATCGCGGCAGCGAGCTGCGTCGCCTGCAGCACCGCCTCCTCCGCCGTGCGGATCGCGAAGGCGGCTTCACCGCGCTTGCCGGCGGCCAGCTGCGCGGTCGCCTCGGCGATGTGGGCGTCTGCGAGTTCCAGCCGGCTCGCGGCCTCTGCAGGATTGCCCGCGACCGTCTGCAGGGCGGAGGCGTCGTATTCGGCGGACAGAGCCTGCAGCGCGGCGGGGGCTGCGGCTGCGGCTGAGGCTGCAGCTTCGCGATGCGCCTTCAGCTGAGTGAGGGCCTGCTCCGCGTTCTGCTCGAGCTTGCGGAGCTCGTCGAACGCGGCGACGTTCGCATCCAGCGCGTTGTCGGCCGACTCGCACAGTCGGATGATCTGCAGGTGCCAGTCGCGGCGCTGCTGGTCGGAGTCGGGGATCTCGTCGTCGAGCTTCTGCTTGAGCGAGAAGGCCTCGTCGAGCTTGCCCTTCGCCTTGGCGACCACGTCGGTGAACGTGCTCGTCGCGGCGTCGCCGAACTGCGCGGTGGCGAAGCCGAGGTCCTCGGTGGAGGAGGTGATCGCGTCGTCGGTGTGCACCAGGGCGAGCCCGGCGCGCTTGGCCAGCTCCTCGTTGCTGATGGCATCGAGCGGATCGCCGACCGGCTGGGTGGCGGCCGGTTTCACCCGCGCGGCGGCGCGGCGGCGCATCACGACGAGCACGATGATCGCGCCGACGATCGCGAGCACGCAGAGGACGACCAGCAGGATGCCGCCGAGATCGGCACCGGAGGATCCGGATCCTCCGAAACCGTCCGCCGCCGTGTTCACGGCGGCGGCCCAGTGCTTGTCGCGGAGGTCGTTCACGAGCGACCGGGAGATCTGGTCGACGCGGGTCAGCGGGATCGGGCCCGCCTTGTCTGCGGACAGGTAGTACTGCCGCGACTCGGTGGCGATCGCGAGCAGGTACTGCTGCTGGCCGAGACCGTTGTCCACGGCGACCTGGTTCGTCCATTCCTGGCTGTTCTCGGGGTTCGAGAACGCATCGACGAACACCACGAACAGCTGGAGGTTCTGCGAGCGGCTGAGCGTCTCGAGCCGGTCTTCGACTTCCTTCTTCTCAGAGGTGCTGAGGGCGCCGGCCTCGTCGTTGACGAAGTCGGATCCGAGCGTCACCGGGGCTGTGGCCGGGGTGGACGCGGTCGGGTCGGTGCTCGCGAGAGCAGGGGCGGAGAGGAACGACATGCCGAGCACGCCCAGGACCACACCGACGACGACAGCCCAGCGCGTGCGCATCTTCGCTCCTCCCGGGACCCGGAACGCCCCTGGAGCGAGTCTAGGGCGTGCGTCCTTGTGTTTCTCCTGTCCTGCCGAGGCGTCGACGGCGGAGGGCGGACGCGCCCTCGGTAGGCTGGTGGCGATGGACGACAGGTACGGATCCGATGTGCTCGCCAAGGGCTGGCGCGACCGCGGCGCGAAGGTCACCGCAGACGTCGCCGCCGAGAAGGACCTCGTGGTCGAGGTCGCAGTGGACGGCTTCTGCGGGGCGGTGACCCGGATCGAGGGCGGACAGGTCGAGCTGGAGGACTACCGCGGACGCCGCCGGCTGTTCCCGATGGGTGCGGGCTTCATGATCGACGGGGAGCCGGTGCGCCTGGTGCACCCCGCGCGTGCGGCCGCGGAGGGCGCGACGAAGCGCACCGCGTCCGGATCCTTCGCCGTCGGCGACTCCCGCGCGCGCACCGCGCTGCCGAGCCGGATCCTCGTCGAGGGGCGGCACGATGCGGAACTCGTGGAGAAGGTCTGGGGCGACGATCTGCGCGTGGAGGGGGTCGTGGTCGAGTACCTCCAGGGCGTCGATCTGCTCGAGGAACTGCTCGCCGAGGCCCCGCCGCGGCGTGACCGCCGCTACGGCGTGCTCGTCGACCACCTCGTGCCGGGCTCCAAGGAGACGCGCATCGTGGAGCAGATCATGCGCGGCGCGCACGGGGCGCATCTGCGCATCGTCGGGCATCCCTACATCGATGTGTGGCAGTGCGTCACGCCGGCGGCGCTCGGCATCCGCGCCTGGCCGCAGATCCCGCGCGGCACCGATTGGAAGACCGGGATCTGCCGTGCCTTCGGCTGGCCCGCGGAGTCGCAGACCGACATCGCGCACGCGTGGAAGCGCATCCTCTCGAGGGTGGGCAGCTACCGGGATCTGGAGCCGTCGCTGCTCGGCCGGGTCGAGGAGCTCATCGACTTCGTGACCGAGCCGATCGACGGGCGCGCGCGATGAGCGGACGCTCGGCCCGCGGGGCAGGACGGGCCGGCGGGACGCCGGACGGCGGATACCCTGGAGGGATGCCCGAACCCCGCACCTTCCGTGACGAACCTGTCTCGTTCGTCCGCCGCAGCGGCCGCATGTCCGAGGCGCAGGAGCGGGCGTTCGCCGAGCTGGCCGCGTTCTACGTGCTGGACGTCCCGCGCGACGTCGCCTGGACCTCGGTGCACCCCGAGGCGCGGCTCGAGGTGGCCGCGGCCTATGGGCGCGAGGCGCCGCTGACGGTGGAGATCGGATCCGGTCAGGGGCACGCGATCGTGTCTGCTGCCGGAGCGCACCCCGACCGGGATTTCCTCGCGGTCGAGGTGTTCCGTGCGGGTCTTGCCCGCACGATGCTCGACGCCGAGCGGGAGGGGGTGCGCAACCTCCGGTTGATCGAGGCGAACGCACCAGAGGTGCTCGCCACCTACCTTCCCGCAGGGTCCGCCGACGAGGCGTGGATCTTCTTCCCCGATCCCTGGCACAAGAAGCGGCACACCAAGCGCCGTCTGGTGCGTCCTGGTTTCGGCGCCACGGCCGGCGCCGCTCTGCGCGACGGCGGTCTTCTGCGCCTCGCCACCGACTGGGAGGACTACGCGCTGCAGATGCGCGAGGTGCTCGACGAGGCGCCCGAATTCGAGCGCGCGTTCGAGGGGGAGTGGGCAGAGCGCTTCGACGGTCGCGTGATGACGGCGTTCGAGCGCAAGGGGATCGCGAAGGGCCGCGACATCCGCGACCTCGCCTACCGTCGGGTGCCGCGGAGCTGACGGCGCGCCGTGCCGCTAGGGCGAGCCGCAGCCCGCTACCGCAGGGCAGGACGGTCCGCTGAGCGGATGACGTCGGCGAGGTCGCGGGGACGACTCCACAGCGGCCAGTGGCCGGTCGGCAGATCGATGACGTCGAGGTGCTCGAGGTTCGCGACCTCGGCGAACATGGGGTGGCCCCCTCGCGCCAGGTCCAGCAGCTGAGCACTCGGGATCGAGCAGCACACCAGAGTGGTCGGAATCCTGTGGCGGGCGTCGTTCACGAGTTGGACGGGCTGGCGAAGCACGGGACCCGGCTCGGGAACGGCTCGCGCGCGGAAACGTGCGAGGGCATCGGTGCTCAGACCCTCGAGGCTCGCCTGCCGAGCGAGGACATCGAAGGAGGGAAGCGGAAGATCCTTCACCTCCTCCGGGAGGTCAGGGGCGAACGCACTCCCCGCGGCCACCGGACCTGAATCGACCCACACCACGCGACGGACGAGCTCGGGATGCCGGTCGAGGAGAAGAGTGACGGGGACGTTCGCTCCGCTGTGCGCGACGACGATCGCGGGCTCGCTCGCAGAGACGCCGTTTCGGGCAAGGACGTCGAGGATCCCCGCGACCTGATCGTCGAGAGTTCTCTCGGCCCGCTCCGGATCGTCGGCATCCAGACCGGGCAGTGTCATCGCGACGGCGTGAGAGCCGACGGATCCCAGATGCTCGAGCACTTCGTCCCATGCCCAGGCGCCCAGCCAATGGCCGGCGATGAGAAGGATGGTGGGGTTGCCCGTCTTCTGTGTCATCTCACCAGCTTCGCCGACCCCGCGGGCAGCAGTATGTCACTATTTATGTCATGAAATTCTGGAGAGCGACGCGGTGAAACGAGCAGAGCGACTCCACGCCCTATCCGAGATGCTGCGCCGCAGCGGATCCCGCGGCTGCTCTGCCGAGCGGCTGGCACGAGAGTTCGGCGTGTCCGTCCGGACCGTCAAGAGAGATCTCGCGGCGCTCGAGAGCAGCGGAGCACCCCTCTGGTCGCGCCCGGGCCCCGGCGGCGGCTACGGAATGGCCCTGGGTGGGTCTCTGCCGCCTGTCAGCCTGACTGCCGCGCAGGCGGTGGCGCTCATGGCGGCCGTGTCCGCGGCACCCGATGCCCCTTACGCGGATCTGGCGGCAGCCGGGGTCCGGAAGATCATGGACGTCCTCGACCCCCGGACCCGCGCAAGGTCCGACGCGTTGGCCGATCGCGTCTGGGTCGACCGGCTTCCCGTCCCCTCACGCGCGATCAGGTCGGCACTGGAGGAAGCGATGGCGGATCAGCGTGTCGTCCGCATCCGCTACACGGCGAGGGAGGGGTCGACGACCACGCGCGACGTCGAGCCCGTCCTGTTCGCATGCACGAACGGCCAGTGGTACCTGGTCGGGTGGTGCCGGCTGCGCGACGCGATGCGATGGTTCGCCGTGTCGCGCATCGAGCGGGCCAGCGTGACGACGACGCCGTGCACCGGGCATACCATCCTCGAGGTCGGGGAACCGCCCGCGACCGCCGCACCGGTGCACGGATACCGGAGATAGAGCGCGCCTCTCGCCCCGGTGCGCGGCACGCGGCAGAATCGGCCCATGCTCTTCATCCTGGGATCCGTGTTCGCCGGGCTCGCCGCCCTGATCCACGTCTACATCTTCGTGCTGGAGTCGGTGCGCTGGACGCATCCCTCCACCCGTCGCATCTTCGGCACGACCGCCGAGGATGCGGAGGTCACCAAGCCGCTCGCGTTCAACCAGGGCTTCTACAACCTGTTCCTCGCGATCCTGGTGATCATCGGCCTGATCGTCGCCCCGACCGCGTCGTTCGCGATCGGCTGGACGCTGATGATGGCGGGCGTCGCGTCGATGCTCGCCGCGGCGCTCGTGCTGATCCTCTCGGACCGCAGCAAGGCGCGCGCGGCGACCGTTCAGGGGCTGTTCCCGCTGCTGGCGGTGCTGGCTCTGCTCGGGGCCGTGCTGATCTGAGTGCTGGTGATCTGACCCCGTGATCCGCCTCAGGCGATCGTGCCCGTGAAGACGGTCATCACCTGCAGCATCGCGAAGACGAGCCAGAGCGTCCATACGATCGAGATGAGGAAGGTCGCGGCGGTGGCGGAGACCGCGATCCACAGCGTCGCCCTGCCGGCGCCCGTCTGGCGGTGCACCACGACCGCGCGCCCGATCGGGTACACCGGGTTGAGGAAGTTCCAGGCCCAGTGGAAGCGCCGGGGATAGCCCAGCCGTCCGAGGGCGGCGTAGTCGAAGTACGCGGCGAAGACACCGAGGGCGTACAGGCCCCAGCTGATCAGGGTCAGCGCCGCGCTGCCCAGGGTGAACGGCATCATCGTGCCGAACATGCCGGCGATGAAAGAAGAGTCGAGGGCGCGGGGGTCGCCCTGGTGCGCGACGACCATGAAGGCGAGCTGCTGGAACCAGTCCAGCATCGCCGCGCTCATCATCCAGAGCAGCCCGATGGTCAGCAGCAGCGACGCCATGGGGATCCACGCCGTCACCCAACCCCATTTCGTGTGCACCGGAGTGCCCGGAGGCAGGGTGGGCTGAGGGGAGGCAGGAGAGGGCGGGGGCAGAGTCATCGTGCGTCCAGTCTGCCCGATCCGGTAGGTCGGAAACGGGGCGGATCCGATGCTAGGCTCGTTCGGTACGCCTCCGTAGCTCAGAGGATAGAGCGCCGGTTTCCGGTACCGTAGGTCGCAGGTTCGATTCCTGTCGGGGGCACGAGGGTTTGCACGTGGAACGCGTGCGAACCCGTACGCGGATCCCTTGATCACGCGAAAAGCCACCTGGGTTCAGGTGGCTTTTCGCGTTGATGCGCGGCGGTTTTCGCTGTCGGCTCGCGCCTCGAAGAGTGTCACTGGTGGCGCCAGCCGAACCTGGCAGGGTCGACCGGGCGTTTCGCGCGTGGCAACTTCTCGACGACGAGTATGTACGACCCCGTGACCAAGTCCTCGATCAGCTGCTCCTGAAGATCGCCGGACGGGTGCAACGTGATCCAGTGCTTCTTGTTCATGTGGTATCCCGGAGTGATCTCCGCGTACTGCTCCTGAAGCGCCTTGCTGTCTTCCGGGTCTGTCTTCAAGATCACGATGGGTTCGCCGGTGACGTCGGTGAGCAGCATGAATACCTTCTCCCGAACTTTGTAGACATCCCAGCCGGGCCCGAACGGGTGTTCCAGCCCCGCGCCGGGCAGCTCCTGAACCCGCGCCCGTGCCAGCTCCTGCAGTTCTTCGCCGCTCATGCGATGTCCCTCCTCCTGCGTTCGGATTCTCTTGCGGTACGTACTAAGGTATGTACCAGTGTACGTACTAGGTCGGGGTTGGAGAAGAACATGCGCCGCGGGAAGCCAAACGACCCCGGACGCCGCGCCCGCATTCTTCAGGCAACGCTGGAGGTCATCATGGCCGGGGGGATCGAGGCGGCTTCGTATCGCGGTGTCGCCGCGCATGCCGGAGTTCCGCTGGGATCGATGACTTACTATTTCCCCACGCTCGAGGGCCTCATCGTGAGCGCGCTCGACACGACCCGCGCCGATCTCGAACCTCGCTACGCGGACCCGCTCCGTCGGGCGCAGACCCGGGCCGACGTGGTCGACGTGCTGGTAGACGCGACGATGGGCGCAACGAGCCCCACGATTGACGACATCCGCCTCTACGAAGAGATACGTCACTACGGCGCGCGAAATCCGAAAATCGCGGACGTTCTTCAGGCAGTCGAAGACGACTCCCTCGTCCTGCTGCACCGCGTGATGCCGAACAGCACAGCTCTGTCCGTCAATGCGATGCTCTGGGGCTGGTGGAGCCACCGGCTGGCGCACCCCCACGCGGACCTGGACGAACGCACCGTACGTCAGGCCTTCCACGCCCTCGTCAACATCCCCGCACCGGGGCACCCGTTCCACAATGAGGAGCAGAACCATGCCTGAATCGATGCGCGCCCTCGGTCGCAGCACCCTGACTGCCGAGCACACAGTCCGCTCCTGGCTGGGTATTCCGTTCGCCACCGCGGAACGGTTCCGCCGCCCGGTCCTGCTGCCCTTCGACCCCCGCCTGCCCTACGACCAGAAGGGACCGGCGCCCCTGCAGGCAGGGGATACCAGCTGGCTGGAAGCCGATAGCGGATTCAGTGAAGACTGTCTGAACCTCAACGTCTGGGCGCCGGAGGATGCGGGCGACGAGCCGTTGCCCGTGATCGTCTACATCTTCGGCGGAGGGTGGATGCTCGGTGCGAACACTCAAACGACGTCCAACCTGGCTGGCCTCGCCGCCACCGGCAAGGCCGTCGGAGTCTCCCTCAACTATCGGCTCGGCGCGTTCGGAGCGCTGTCCCTCTCCCACTACGGCGGCGCACTCGCAGAAGCGACCAACCTCTGCCTGCAGGACATCATCACCGCCCTGCGGTGGGTGCGGAAGAACATCGCCCGCTTCGGTGGCGACACGGACAACATCACGGTCACCGGTCACAGCGCCGGCGCCTTCTCGGCACTGGCTCTGCTCGCAGCGCCCTCAGCAGACGGTCTGTACCACCGCATTGCCGCGTTCTCCGGCATGCCCTCGCGCCAGGTACCGGCGTGGGGCGCCGAAGAACGTGYCCTGGCAGTCCTCACCGCGCTCGGAATCCAGGACGACCCCGAGCAGCTCMTGAACATCGACGCGCGTCTCCTTGCCGAGACGATGAGCAGGACCCAGTCGCCAGATCCCGGCGCCGCGCACGGGATCGACAACGACGTCGTCGCGCTCGTCGATGACTCGAACCGGCCGGGAGGCGTCCTCACCGCCCACCCTATGCGGGCCCTCGAATCCGGACGCCACCGCGACGTCGACATCCTGTTCAGCAGCACGACGCACGAGACGGACTACTGGGTCACGTATCGGACCGAGGATTTCGATCCCGGCAGCATCGACGGCCTGGTAGAAGAGTTCGCCACCCGGAACCGTCTTCCGAGTAGCCGGGCCAGGAAGATCATCAGCGCATACGACGTTGGCGGGCGTACTCCGGTCGAGGTCCGCGGCGCTTTGCTCACCGACTACTCGTTCACACTGCCCCAGGCTCGCGGTGCGCTCGCCCACGCCGCGGCGGGCGGAAACGCGCACCTGCTCTCCATCGGCCCCGTCGAGGGAGCCGAGGCCGTGCACGGCACTGAGATGTACGGCATCGTCGGGCAGGTTCGGCCCGGCGCCAGCGACGAGCAGATCGTCCGAGACAAGTTTGTTCGCGACGCCCTCCTCAGCCTCGCATCGGGCAACGCAGACCACCTCTGGGAATCCGTGACCGCCGTCCCCACCACGAAGGGCATCGGCAACATGCCCGACGACGCCACCACCCACGGCACGACCGTGCTGGAGACGTTCAAAGGAATCGATCGTCCGTAACCCGACCCCCGGGACTCCGGGGGCGCCCGTCAGCGCAGGGCATGGGGTCGTTCGAGACAGGCTCCTCGCCCGCGTTCAGCAGCGGGGAGCCCAGGGCGTCGCACGCGGGGCGGCGACGGATTCGCGCTCGACGAGGCGCGTCCCCACGATGATCTCGCCCTCGGCGTGACGGCCGAACGCGTCGTCGGTGCGGCTCAGAGCGAGGCGCACGCTCTCGCGTCCCATGTCCTCGAGCGGCACGTGCACGGTGGTGAGCTTGGGGGTGAGCTCGCTGGACTGCGGGATGTCGTCGTAGCCCACGAGCGAGATGTCCTCGGGGACGCGCACGCCGCGTGCGGTCATCGCGTCCAGAGCGCCGGCGGCCACCAGGTCGTTCGCCGCGAARACCGCGGTGATGCCGGGGTTCCCGTCCAGGATCTCGCCCATCGTGGTGTGGCCGAAACGACGTCCGAAAGCCCCCTGGTGCACGAGCTCCGGGGGGACGTCGTAGCCGTGGGACTGCATCGCCCGGCGGAAGCCCGCCAGACGCGCGACGCTCGTGGAGAGCCCGATCGGACCGCCGAGGTAGAGGATCCGGCGATGGCCCTGAGCGATGAGGTGCTGCGTCACCGCGAAGGCCCCGCCCTCGTTGTCGTAGCCGACGATCTTCGTCGGCGCCTGCTCGCCCACCGAAGGGCGGCCGCACAGCACGAGCGTCGATCCGATACCGGCCAGCGTCCTCGCGCGTTCGGCCATCCGGCGTCGTGCGCGCGGATCGTCGTAACCTCCGCCGACCACGATCACGGCGTCGGTGCGCTGGCTGATCATGCGGTCGATGAGGTCGATCTCGCGGTCGACGTCGCCCTGCGAGGCGGCCACGATGCAGAGCCGGCCCGTGGCGGAGGCCTCCTGCTCCACGCCGCGCACGATGTACGAGAAGAACGGATCCACCAGGTCGTTCACGATGATGCCGACGCTGTGCGTGGCCGAGCTCGCGAGCGCTCTGGCGTGCGCGTTCGCCGTGTAGCCGAGATCTTCGATGGCCCGGTTCACGGAATCGCGCGTCGCCTGAGCCACCGGGTAGTTGCCGTTGAGCACGCGGGAGACCGTGGCCGAGGAGACTCCCGCCCGCTCGGCGACATCGGACATGGTCACGGTGTGCAAGGCACCCACCGTGGCGCGGTCGTCCTGGGTCGTCATCCCATCCTCCGTTCGTGGGCCGTCGGCCCGCTCTCTCACGTCGTGCGCTTCTTCGATCAGGCGGTGTAGGCCAGCTCGTCGGCGCGGAGCTCGTGCGCGAGGATCCCTCGACCAACGTACTGCTCGACCTCGCGCACAGCGGAGTCGCCCAGCCGATGGATCTCATTCCCCAGGGCGCCGGCGATGTGCGGCGTGAGCACCACGTTCGGCAGGCAGTACAGCGGAGAGCCCGCCGGTAGCGGCTCCGGATCCGTGACGTCCAGATATGCGTCGAGGCGTCCGGTCACGAGCTCCGCGGACAGGGCTTCCGTGTCGATGAGGGCGCCGCGGGCGGTGTTCACGATGAGCGCGCCATCGTGCAGGAGCGCGAGCTCGCGCTCACCGATGATCCGGCGCGTGTCGGGCGTGCTCGGGGCGTGCAGGGTGAGCACGTCGCTGCGGCGGCACATCTCCGCGAGGGAAACGGATTCGACGCCGAGTCGTGCGGCCTCCGCGGCGGTCAGATAGGGGTCGCAGACCAGGATCCGCGCATCCAGCCGGGAGACCAGGGCGATGACCTCGCGGCCGACCCTCGACGCACCGAGTATTCCGATCGTGACGCCGTTGGTCCCGATCGGGGGGATGCCGTCGACGGTGCGATGCCGCTGCGTGGTGCGCAGCTGGTGTGCGAAACGGCTCGCGCGCTTGAGTCCGAAAACGATCGCGGCGAGCGTGAACTCCGCCACGGGCGTGGCGTTCGCCGCCGCCGCCGTGCTCACCCTGATGCCCCTGCGGAACGCCTCGGCGTCGAGGAAGGTCTTCACGGTGCCGGCGGTGTGCACCACGGCCTCGAGCCGAGGAGCGAGGTCGAGCACGTGCGCATCGATGCGCGGCGCGCCCCAGCCGGTCAACATGATGCGCGCCTCCTGCAGCGCCTCACGGGCCGCGGGCGCGGCGAAGTCCCTGATCGGAAGAGGTCCCACGATGTCGACCGTGTTCCGAAGCCGCGCGAGGGCATCCGCGGAGAACACCTCCACGAACGAGTCCTCCGCCATGACGACCACGGCGGCGGGGCGTGCGGTCTGGGGCTTGTGATCCACAGCGATCCTTTCGTTCTGCATCCTGATAGTAAGCGCATACTACGCGTTCCGTCCACAGGGGCGAGGGTTCCCAGAGGTTGCAAGCCCTTGAAAATCAATGTTTCAGCGATATCGCACCGAGCGTTGACACTCGCAGATCCGTCGGGTACGTTCGCAGCACAGCAAGCGCTTTCTAGAATTTGCGTGAACCGATGAAGGTTCCCCGTCTCAGGTCGAGGTCGAAGATGAGCAGTTACAGCGAGCCGTTCGTGCAGAGCACGACGACTCCGGGCGACGGCGCTGCGGGTGCGCAGCCCGCGCGTCCCGCGGCGAAGGTGCGCCGCCGGGCCTCGCGGGTCGACAGCGTGCCCGCGCACCGCAAGCGCAGCCTCTGGGAGCGGGTCAAGCGCGACAGGGTCATGCTCCTGCTGATCGCGCCGGGGTTCCTCTACTTCGTGGTCTTCCACTGGCTGCCCCTGCCGGGCAACATCGTCGCGTTCGAGGACTACCAGCCCTATCTGGGCTTCATCGACAGCGCGTGGGTCGGCTTCGACAACTTCGTGAAGATCTTCGGGGATCCGACGTTCTGGCAGGCGCTGCGCAACACGCTGGTGATCACCGGTCTTCAGCTCGTGCTGTTCTTCCCGATCCCGATCGTGCTGGCGCTGCTGCTGAACAGCATCATGTCGAACCGGATCCGGAAGTTCGTGCAGAGCGTCGTCTACCTGCCGCACTTCCTCGGCTGGGTGATCATCGTGTCGATCTTCGGGCAGGTGCTCGGGGCGACCGGCGTGGTGCCGCACCTCATGCAGGCGATGGGGATGCAGCCGTTCGAGGCCATGACCACGCCCTGGTTCTTCCCGTTCCTGGTATCGATCCAGTCGGCCTGGAAGGACGCAGGGTGGGGCACGATCATCTTCCTCGCCGCTCTCATGAACATCGACCAGGAGCTGTACGAGGCCGCCGCCGTGGACGGCGCGGGCCCCTGGCAGCGCATGAAGACGATCACCATCCCCGGGATCATGCCGGTCATCATCCTGCTGCTCATCCTGAACCTGGGCAGCATCCTCTCGGTCGGGTTCGAGCAGATCGTGCTGCAGCGCGACAACGTCGGCGCGGGGGCCGGCGAGGTGCTCGACACCTGGGTCTACTACCACGGCATCCAGAACGGGCAATGGGGCCCGGCAGCGGCCGTCGGTCTCGTGAAGGGCATCGTCGGCCTCGCGCTCGTGCTCGGCGCCAACAAGGTCGCTCATCTGTTCGGCCAGGAAGGGGTGTACTCCAGTGGCAAGTGACGTGCAGCTGACGACCAGGGCGGTCGTCATGCCCCGTACCCGACGCAGGAACCGCAATGCCGAGTCGGCGCGGCCGGCCTGGATGGAGAAGCCCAGCCGTCTCGGCATCACGGGCAAAGCACTCGTGGTCACGCTGATCTGCGTTGCGACGATCTACCCGTTCCTCACGGTGATCTCGACCAGCCTCTCGGACAGCACCGACATCGCGAACGCCAACGGCCTGGTGCTCTTCCCCCTGCACCCGACGTTCGCCGCCTACGAGACGATCTTCTCCGGCGGCATCATGACCGCGGCGCTCGTCCGCAGCATGCTCATCACCGTGATCGGGACGCTCTGCTCGCTCGCCGCGACCGTCGGCATGGCCTACGGGCTCTCGCGTCGCGATCTCGCGTTCGGGAGGTTCATCCTGCTGACAGCGCTGTTCACGATGCTGTTCACTCCCGGCATCATCCCGAGCTTCCTCATGGTCAAGCAGCTCGGCCTGCTCGGCAGCTATGCGGCGCTGGTACTGCCCACCCTGATCTCGGCGTTCAACCTCGTGGTCGTCCGCTCCTTCTTCATGGGTCTGCCTCAGGAGCTGTTCGAGGCGGCGAGGATCGACGGCGCCGGAGACTTCCGCATCCTCGTCAAGATCGTGCTGCCGCTGTCCAAGGGCGTGCTGGCCGTGGTCGGCCTGTTCTACGCGGTCGCCTACTGGAACGCCTTCTTCAACGCGATGCTCTATCTGAACAGCGACATGTGGCCGTTGTCGATGATCCTGCGCCAGTACGTGCTGCTGGGATCCCCGCTCGACACGGCGTCGGCCGGCGAGATCTCCGCGCCGTCGCAGGCGATCCAGATGGCCGTCGTCGTGATCAGCGTCATCCCGATCCTGCTCGTCTATCCCTTCCTGCAGAAGTACTTCACCAAGGGCGTCCTCACCGGCGCCGTCAAGGGCTGAGTCCCGTTCCACCCGATCGATCCACCTCCCCTGCAAAGAAAGGAGCCCATCGTGGCTCTCGAAACGAACCGGCGGACCTTCCTGTCCTTCGCCGCTCTCAGCGTCCTCGGCGTCGTCGCCGCGGGCTCCCTCGCCGGCTGCGGCACGAAGGGCGCCCTCAACGCCTCCGCCGCCTCGGCCTCTGTGCTGCCGAAGTACATCCCGCTGAACGGTGCGACGCCCGATCTCGCCGGTACTGCCGAGGGGGTTCCCGCAGCCTTCTTCAACTACCCGGCCAAGCCGTTCCGATCGGTGCCTGCACCGTTCCTCAAGGGGCAGAAGGTCTCCGCGATCACGAACATCTTCGGTCCGCCGCCCACGCCCGCGGCGTCCAACCCGGCCTGGCAGGAGATCAACAAGCGCCTGGGCGGCACGGTCGACATCACCGCGGTCTCGAGCGACGACTACGACACCAAGCTCAACACCGTGATCGCGGGCGGAGACATGCCCGACCTCATGCTCAACGACGGCGCTGCGATCGCCGACATCATCGGCTTCCTCGAGTCGGCCTGCCAGGACCTCACACCGTTCCTCGCGGGCGAGAAATCCAAGGACTACCCGAACCTGGCCAACATCCCGCAGGCGTTCTGGAAGCCGGCCGTGCAGAACGGCAAGCTCTACGGAATCCCGATCCCTCGCGGCATGACCGGCGGATCCGGCTTCATCAACCAGACCTTCTTCGAGGCCGCAGGCGTCACCGACACCTCGACCATCAAGAACGCCGACGACTACCTCTCCCTCGCCAAGCAGCTCACCGGCGCCGACCGCTGGGCCCTCGGTAGCACCAAGTTCGGTCTGATCCCGTTCGAGCACATCTTCCACGTCCCGTACAACTGGACGATGAAGAGCGGCAAGCTCGTGAAGGACATCGAGACACCGGAGTACCTGGAGATGGTCTCGTTCGTGCAGAAACTCTACGCCGCGGGATGCTTCGCCCCCGGCAGCGAGGGCTGGACCAAGTCGCAGATGTCGAACGCGTTCATCTCCGGCCAGGTCGCGCAGATCTACGACGGGCTGCCGGCCTTCGGCAAGCCCGGCGGATACCAGCAGACCGTGCCCGCGGCGAACCCCGCGAACAAGGTCGCCCCGTTCATCCCGTTCAGCGCCACGGGCGGCAAGGCCACGGTGTGGCTGGACAACATCGACTTCGCCTGGACGATGGTGAAGAAGGGCAGCACGGACCACATCACGCAGGTGCTGCAGGTGGCGAACTTCCTGGCGGCGCCGTTCGGCAGCGAGGAGTACCTCCTGATGAACTTCGGCGCCGAGGGCACCGACTACACCCGCGACGCCAAGGGCAACCCGATCCCGACGCCCGCGGCGGCCCTGAACACGGCCGTCCCGTGGAGGTATCTGGCGGCAGGCCCCAACACGCTGTACTCGCCGCAGTTCCCCGATGCGATCAAAGTGCTGCACGACGCGTACTCGAAGCTCGTCCCGATCGGCGTGGCGGATCCGACTCTGGGCCTGTTCAGCCCGACCAACGCGAAGCAGGGGATCACGATCGCCAAGCCGGTCTCGGACGCGGTGACCAACTACATCGCCGGACGTGGTTCGCTGAACGACGTGAAGAGCGCGATCTCGACGTGGAAGAGCGCGGGCGGCGACGCCATCCGCTCCGAGTTCCAGAAGGCGCTGAGCGGCGCGACGGCCAGCCCGTCCCCGAGCGCCTGAGACGCAGCGGATCCGTGAACGTGGGAGAGGGCGGCGGGGGAGAGGGAACCGTGAGGGAAGACATCTCGACGACGATCGCGATGGATCCGGTCCTCTCCCCGTTCACGGGCTGGGGCAGGGCGCAATGGGAGGCGGTGGCGGACCGTTGGCTGGGCCAGGTGCGCCGCTACGCCAGCCCGGAGGGCGCCCTGCCGCGTCTGCCAGGACGGATCACCGGCGACGGACCACGACGCGAGGGGATGGAGGCCGTGGGTCGGTCGTTCCTGCTCGCCGCTCCGCGCATCGCGGGTGCCGTGGATCCGGGGGACCCGGTCGTCCAGGAGCACCTGGAGTACTACTCCCGCGCGCTGCTGGCCGGCACTCGGCCGGGCGGGGCGGAGGAATGGCCCCGCGGGGTCAGCTGCCGCCTGCCCCTGACCGGGATCACGAACTCGATCGTCGAGGCCGCGAACGTCGCGTTCTCCCTGCACATCAGCCGTGACCGGTTGTGGTCGGGTCTGACCCGGCCGGAGCAGCTTCAGATCGCGGACTGGCTGCGACATCATGCCCGTTGCGAGGTGTGGCAGAACAACTGGCAGCTGTTCCCCGCCATGGCAGAGGGCTTCCTGCGCTCGGTCGACGAGGACGTGCGCGGACTGCATGCGGT
Organism: Microbacterium sp. 05N427; assembly: GCF_056397105.1. Taxonomy (NCBI): domain Bacteria; kingdom Bacillati; phylum Actinomycetota; class Actinomycetes; order Micrococcales; family Microbacteriaceae; genus Microbacterium; species Microbacterium sp. 05N427. Next base: position 5,945 of record NZ_JBFTMT010000005.1, on the reverse strand, counting down.
CCGCAACGTGGCGCGGGTGGAGAGCTGGTATCTCGGCGACGGCTGGTACACGGATGGTCCGGAGCATGCCGTTGACTATTACAACGCCTGGGCGATCCACCCCTACCTCTGGGCCTGGTACCGGATGACGGACACCGTGCACACGCCCGAGGGGCAGCGGTACCTTGAGCGCCTCCACGACTTCACTGCATCGCAGGCGCACATGGTCGCCACCGACGGCGCGCTCCTGCATCAGGGCCGCTCGCTCACCTACCGCACGGCCGTGCTCGCCGCCTTCTGGTGCGCGGAGGCTTCGGGAGCCAGCGCGCTCACCCCCGGCCAGACCCGCCGCATCGCCTCCGGCGTGCTCGCGCGCTTCACCGCGCAGGGAGTCGGCGCCGACGGTCCGCTCAGCCTGGGCTGGTACGACGAGTTCGAGCCGATGTGCCAGGACTACAGCGGCTTCGGATCCCCGTATCTGGCAGGCATCGGCTTCCTCGGGCTCGCGCAGCCCGAGACCGCGCCGGTCTGGACCGACGTCGAGGAGGCGCAGCCCTCCGACCGCGGAGGGTTCACCGCCCCGATCGAACCCGTGGGGTGGGTGCTGCGCGGAGCCTCGGACGGGATCGTGCGGATGGCGAACCACGGCTCGGACCACACGACGCTGCCCGTCGGTGAGGATGAGGACCGCGACGACCCGCACTATGCCAAGTTCGCGTACTCGACGCACACCGCGCCGGGCACCGGGCCGGCCTGGGCCGAGGCGATCGACTCGCACTTCGCGCTGCTCGACGACGACGGCGCCGGCAGCCGCCGCAGTTCCCTGCGCGCCACCCGCGTCGAGGGTGAGGTTGCCGGATCCGTGCACGTACCGCAGCTGCACCGACGCGCCCTGCCCGGCACTGCCGTGACGACCGTCACCGCGGGGGAGGGCACGGCCGAGGTCCGTGCGCACCTCGTGCAGACGGACCGGCCCTGGGCGATGCGCGAGGGCGGCTGGGCGGTCGCCGACGATCGCGAGCTCGCGACCGGCGTCTTCGAGGATGGAGCGTGGGCGCAGGGCCGCGACGGCCTGCTCGCCGCGGTCGTCGGGCTGCACGGGTGGGATGCCCCCGAGCCCGCCGTCGCCGACGACGGTGCCCCGGCCCGCGCTCAGGTGTTCGCCTACCGCGACGCGAACGCGATGGGACCGCACTCGGCGACCCCCGCGCTCCGAGGCGTCACCGGCACGGGCCGCACGGTCGTGATCACCCTGCACGTGCTCGAACGCGGTGGCGCGGTGGATCCGCGGGGCTGGCGCGACCGCGTGCGGGCGGACGTCGACGGCACGCGCGTGCGCCTCGTGTGGGCCTCGGGCGCGACGTCGGAGTTCGATCTCGCGACCTTCGTCCCGTGGGACGGACATCCCGGACTGACCGGTCCGCGAGGGGAAGCGCGATGATCCCGCTGCAGTACGGCGCAGGCCGCGGCGCCCGCCGCGAGGACCCGACGATGCGTGCCTTCCGCGCCGACCGGTTCGGGCAGTTCGTGCACTGGGGGTTGTACGCGATCCCGGCGGGGACCTGGCAGGGGCGCACGATCGAGTTCGCGGCCGAGTTCCTCACGCACTCGGCGGACGTGAGCCGGGAGGACTGGGCCGCGCTCGCCGCCGACTTCACGCTCGACGGGTTCGACCCGGCCGAGTGGGCGCGCACGGCCAAGCGGATGGGCGCGCGCTACGTGACGATCACCACCAAGCACCACGACGGATTCTGCCTGTGGCCGAGCGCGTACTCCGACTTCACCGTCGCCGCCACGCCTTCGGGACGCGATGTGCTCGGGGAGATCCTCGACGCCTACCAGGCCGAGGGCCTCGCCACCCACCTTTACTACTCGGTGCTGGACTGGCATCACCCCGACTGGCGATACGCGATCGAATCCGAGGACGACCGCGTCGCGTTCGACCGCTACMTCGACTTCGCGACGAATCAGCTGCTCGAACTGGCCGACAGATACCCCCGGGTGCGCGGCTTCTGGTTCGACGGCACCTGGGACGAGTCGGTCAAGGCCAACGGCCGCTGGACGGCGGAGATCGAACAGCTCCTCAAGGAGCGGATCCCCGGTGCGATCGTGAACAGCCGCCTCCGCGCCGACGATCGGGGAGCGCGGCACTTCGACTCCAACGGAGCCCTCATGGGCGACTACGAGAGCGGCTACGAGCGCCGGCTYCCGGCACCCTGGGACACCTCGGTCGCCGTGCACGACTGGGAGGCCTGCGCCACCCTCACCCAGGCGAGCTGGGGCTTCCACGACTCCGCGTGGGCGGAGCGAGGACGGAAGACCCCGGCGCAGATCGTCGAGCAGCTCGCGCAGACGGTGAGCCTCGGCGGCAACCTCCTGCTGAACTTCGGTCCGCGCGGCGACGGCTCGCTCGCGCCCGTCGAGGTCGGCCTGGCCGATGCCGTCGGCGCCTGGATGGCCGTGAACGGCGCGGCGGTGCACGACAGCGGCCCCGCGGCGGGCTGGGACTACCCGGGCTGGGGCTTCTACACCGCGCCCCTGGAGCCGGACGCGCCGGCCGAGGGATCCGCGGGCATCGTGCACGCGATCGTCACCCGAATCCCCGTCTCCGGCATCCTCACGATCGCGCTGCCCTCCGGGGTCGCGCTGCGCGCCGTCCGCGCGCTCGCCGACGGCGCGGAGGCGCCCTACACCGTGCTGGACGCGCACACCGTCCAGCTCCCGGCTCCCGCGTCCACGGGGATGCCGATCGTGCTCGCGCTCGAGACCGTGGCCGCAGAGCAGGCGAGCGGCCCGCGCGAGCCCAACCCGGACGTCGCGCTCGTGTGATCGCATGAGCGGGCGCCTTCCCGTTCCGCGCTTGCGACGTGGGGAACGGGAAGGACACACCCAAACCCTCCGCTTCGAAGAGGAATAGGAAAGGGCATCACCATGAAACCGCACCGCACCGTAGAACGCAAAGCCCGCTGGCGACGACTGACCCCGGCTCTCGCCGCGGGCGCGGTCCTCGCACTCGCGCTGCCTGCCGCCGCACAGGCGGACACCGCGCCGACGCCTCCGCAGTACACCGCGGCCGGCAGCACGACGCTGAAGGGCGGACTGACCAGCGACATCGCCGGGTCGGCCTATCTCGGCAAGGACGGCCAGTTCCACTGGACGAACGCTCTCACCGCCTACAGCACGAGCCCCGGGAGTGCATGGGCGCGCACGTTCACGAACACCGACATGGGCGCGGTGTCCGCCGGAATGGGCACGACGACGCAGAAGGTGCAGGCGCCCGCCTACTACGCCGACGCCGGCACGATCTGCTATCAGCTGGACAAGGATCCGACCTTCCCGATCCCGTCGCCGCAGCAGGACGACCACTGCGACGTCATCGGCGTGTGGGTGGATCCGCAGGGCACCTGGCACGCCCTGCTCAACGACGAGTTCCAGTTCGACCCCTGGCAGACCAAGGGAGCGGACGCGACGATCGCCGACAAGGTCTCGACGGGGCATCACAACAACCGGATCCTGCTCGCGACCTCGAAGGATGAGGGCGCCTCCTGGCAGTACGCGGGGCCCGCGCTGACGTCGGCGTGGGATGACGACCAGGTCATCGACGACACCGCGTCGCCGGGGCAGTCGTACCCCTTCGGGAACTCCGGGTGCCGGCTGTTCATCGATTACTCGACCGGCTACTTCTACGTCACCTACAACGTGAAGATCTACAAGAAGCCGGCCTCGTCGACCCTGGCCAGCTGGACCGAGATGGCGCGCGCGCCGATCAGCGGCGGCATGGCCAGCGGCACCTGGCAGAAGTGGTACAACGGATCGTGGTCGCAGCCCGGCGTCGGCGGCATCGACGGCAACGTCAACTCCATCGGCGGACTGAACGTGTCCTACGACCCGGCGACAGACCTCATCGCCTGGAAGGGGTCGGGCGACACCGCATCCGCGTCCTATCAGGCGGCCAAGGTCGGTGCCGACCATCTGATCGTCTTCGCCGACGCCTCCGGCCGCACCTACACGGCGAACACCCTGGCGCACACGGTCATCGACAACGCCACAGGGCAGTCGGCGCCGGATCGCACGGTGACCTACCGCGACCCGGTGACCGGGCAGGACATGACCCTCAAGGCGGTCGACGACAGGTACGAGAACGGCGTCAAGGTCGTCACGGGCGGTATCTACGTCACTCAGACGGACCCGGGCAGCGGGGCTGCACAGACGGTCGACCTCATCACCAACAGCGCGTACTACAAGGATCCGGTCTCGAACCACCTGTACCTGCCGTCGGCCAACAACGAGTCGGCCATCTCGTACAACGCGTTCTCGGGGCTCTACCGCATCGTCGGCTACGACGGCAACGTCTACGAGACCGCGGATCTCGGGGATCCGAACTCGTGGAAGGTCGTGGGGCTCATGCCCGCCGGATCCAACGGCGGCTACCTCACCTCCCTCGACAACGGCAGCCTGACGAACCAGAACGTCACCGGACGATCGTTCCTGACGATCTCGGATCTGAACGGCAAGGTCGTCGACATCGCGCAGACCGCCGGCGACGGATCAGCGGCGGTGAGCACCGAGTACACACCGCGGGACACGGCAGGTGATGCCGTGAGCGTGGGCTCGGCCTACGTGCTGCGGGTCGGCGGCAAGGCGGTGACGGCGAACCGGGGCCCGGGGCTGGACGGCGGCAACGGGGCGGCGACCGGGGTCTCCACCTGGAAGCTCGAGCCCGTCAAGGACGTCCGGGGCAGCAGCGATGAGAACAGCGGCTTCTACCGCCTCGTCGATGCGGCGACCGGCAAGGACCTGCAGGTGTCGGGCTCCGCGCCCGCCGCGCAGCGCGCGGTCGATGCCGTCGTGACCGTCGGGACGCCGCAGGCCGATGCCCAGCCCCTGACCTCGGCGGGCCTCGGCACGCCAGGGGGCAGCGATCAGTGGTACCTGCAGCGCGTCGCGACCGACGGCACTTCGCTCGACGGATCGACCACCTACCGACTGGTCAATCGCAACAGCGGCCTCGCCCTGCAGTACGTGAACGAACGCATGCGGCTCGAGCAGCAGGCGCCGGGAGACGCCTCGCAGTCCGTGACGCTGACCGTGCGCTAACGCCCGTCGCAACAGGCCGGACCGGGGCTCCCCGGTCCGGCCTCGCCACGACCGACCAGAAAGGAATGACATGAGAGAACACGACCAGACCCCGCCGACCGAGGAGTTCCGTTCGGCGGTGATCGGTGTGGGTGCGCGTGCGGGGGTGGCGTTGCATGTTGCGGGGGCGGGGGGCAGGGTGGTCGCGGCGGTGGATCCTGCGCGGCAGACGCATGAGCGGGCTGCGCGTCTGTTCGGGGATGTCCCGGTGTTCGCTTCGGTCTCTGATCTGCTCGCTTCGGGTGTGGTGCTTGATGGGGCGTTCGTCACGACGCCGGATTTCACTCATGCCGATATCGCGGTCGAGCTTCTTGAGGGCGGGGTTCCGGTTTATCTGGAGAAGCCGCTGGCGATCTCGATCGAGGACGCGGACCGGATCTTGGAGACCGCGTATCGCACGGGGTCGAAGCTTTATGTCGGGCACAATATGCGGCATATGCGGGTGGTGCGGATGATGAAGGACGTCATCGATCGTGGGGAGATCGGGGAGGTCAAGGCGATCTGGTGCCGTCATTTCGTCGGTCATGGCGGTGACTACTACTTCAAGGACTGGCATGCCGAGCGGGACAAGTCGATGAGCCTGCTGCTGCAGAAGGGTGCGCATGACATCGATGTGATGCATTGGCTCGCCGGCACCTCCTCGCGGACCGTGGTCGGGGTCGGTGACCTCGCCGTGTATGGGCGGGTGGAGTCCCGGCGTGATAACTCGGACCGGCGCATGGGTGACTGGTTCTCGATGGATAACTGGCCGCCGGCGGAGCAGCGGGATCTGAATCCGGTGATCGATGTCGAGGACATCTCGATGATCATGATGCGCACCGATTCGGGGG